>NZ_JBMIOP010000074.1:0-14928 GCF_049197365.1 Mycobacterium sp. THU-M104 | reverse complement strand
GTCCGCGACCTCAAGGAGCAGCTGGAATCGCTGCGCGGGGAGTCCGAGCGCGCCGAGCGCGACGGCGACCTGGCCAAGGCCGCCGAGCTGCGATACGGGCGCATCCCCGAGGTGGAGAAGAAGCTCGACGCCGCGCTGCCGCACGCCGAGGCCCGCGAGAACGTGATGCTCAAGGAGGAGGTCGGGCCCGACGATATCGCCGACGTGGTGTCGGCGTGGACCGGCATTCCCGCCGGCCGCATGCTCGAGGGCGAGACCGCCAAGCTGCTGCGCATGGAGGACGAGCTGGGCCGGCGCGTCATCGGGCAGAAGAACGCGGTCACGGCGGTCTCCGACGCGGTGCGGCGCTCCCGGGCCGGTGTCGCCGACCCCAACCGGCCGACCGGGTCGTTCATGTTCCTCGGGCCGACCGGTGTCGGCAAGACCGAGCTGGCCAAGGCCCTGGCGGAATTCCTCTTCGACGACGAACGCGCCATGGTCCGCATCGACATGAGCGAGTACGGCGAGAAGCACTCGGTGGCCCGCCTGGTCGGCGCCCCTCCCGGTTACGTCGGCTACGACCAGGGCGGCCAGCTGACCGAGGCGGTGCGGCGTCGTCCGTACACGGTGATCCTGTTCGACGAGATCGAGAAGGCCCACCCGGACGTGTTCGACGTGCTGTTGCAGGTGCTCGACGAGGGCCGGCTCACCGACGGGCAGGGTCGCACCGTCGACTTCCGCAACACCATCCTGATCTTGACGTCCAACCTCGGATCGGGTGGCAGCGAGGAGCAGGTGATGGCTGCGGTGCGCTCGGCGTTCAAGCCGGAGTTCATCAACCGGCTCGACGACGTGATCGTCTTTCACGGCCTGCAGCCCGGTGAGCTGGTGGCCATCGTCGACATCCAGTTGGCGCAGCTGGGCAAGCGGCTGGCTCAGCGCCGGTTGCAGCTGGAGGTGTCGGATGCCGCCAAGAAGTGGCTGGCCGAGCGCGGGTTCGACCCGGTCTATGGCGCCCGGCCGTTGCGCCGGCTCGTGCAGCAGGCCATCGGCGACCAGCTGGCCAAGATGTTGCTGGCCGGTGACGTGCACGACGGGGACACCGTCCCGGTCGACGTCAGCCCCGGCGGCGACTCGCTGACCCTCGGCTAGTACTGCTCGCGCTCAGAACTGGACCGGGGTCGCGGCACACGGACCCGTCATGAGCCTGATGCCCGGTTGTGACCTGCTCGGTTTGTCCACTCCGGGCGAAGAACAGATACCCTACTGGGGATGGTCCCCCTCTGGTTCACGCTTTCCGCCCTCTGCTTCGTCGGTGCGGGCGTGCTGCTGTACGTCGACATCGATCGCCGGCGCGGTCGCAGCCGGCGCCGCAAGTCGTGGGCGCGGTCGCACGGGTTCGACTACGAGCCTGAATCGCGCGAAATCCTGCGGCGCTGGAAGCGCGGGGTGATCTCGACGGTGGGTGATGTCTCCGCTCACAACGTCGTCCTGGGGCAGATCCGCGGTGAGGCCGTCTACATCTTCGACCTCGAAGAGGTGGCCACGGTGATCGCGCTGCACCGCAAGGTGGGCACCAACGTCGCGGTGGACCTGCGGCTCAAGGGACTCAAAGAGCCGCGGGAAAACGACATCTGGCTGCTCGGCGCGATCGGGCCGCGGATGGTGTACTCGACGAACCTGGACGCGGCCCGGCGGGCCTGCGATCGGCGCATGGTCACCTTCGCGCACACCGCGCCCGACTGCGCCGAGATCATGTGGAACGAGCAGAACTGGACGCTGGTCGCCATGCCGATCGCCAGCACCCGCGCCCAGTGGGACGAGGGTCTGCGCACCGTGCGTCAGTTCAACGATTTACTTCGGGTGTTGCCGCCGCTGCCGCAGGAGGACGCCCAGGAGCCGACGGCCGTGGGGCTGCGAAGCGCCGCGCCGAGCCGTCCGCTGATGCCGGCCGGTTGCGGGGAACTGCCGCCCAGGCGCGCCCAGCACGATGTGGCCGGGCTGATCGGCGAGGCGGGCCGGCGCGACGCGGAACCCGTGCGCCGCGAGCAGGGCGGCACGGAGGGCCGCACGGAGGGCCGTGCCGAGAGTGCACGTCGCCCGCCGCCACCGGTCAACGGCCGCGAGGCCCCCAACTACCAGCGCTGACCGCGCCCCACGGGTGCCGGTCGGTCGGGGCCCCGTCACTATGATGTCGCTCATGCCTCGTCCCGTAGCCCTGGTCACCGGGCCCACCTCCGGGATCGGCGCCGGGTACGCCCGCCGCTACGCCGCCGACGGCTACGACCTGGTCCTGGTCGCCCGCGACGTCGACGTGACCGCGGTGATGAAGCTGACCCGGGCCGCACTGCCGGCGATGCTCGCCGCCGGCGCGGGCACCATCATCAACGTGGCCAGCGTGGCGGGTCTGCCCCCCGCAAGCGGGAGGTACCCCCAGTCCGGGCAGGGGTCGACCTACTCGGCGTCCAAGGCCTGGGTGGTGTCCTTCAGTGAGGGCCTGGCCGGTGGCTTACGGGGCACCGGGGTCGGGGTGCACGCGGTGTGCCCGGGGTTCGTGCACACCGACTTCCACGAGCGGGCGGGAATCGACATGGCGGGCTGCCGGCCGTTCCTGTGGCTCGAGGTCGACGACGTGGTCGACAAGAGCCTCGCCGACGTCTCCGCCGGCAAAGTGGTCAGCGTTCCCGGACTGCAGTACAAGGCGCTCGTGGCGGCGGGGCGGATGATTCCGCGGAACCTGGTGCGCGCGGCGGCCGGTCGGGTCGGGGGCGGCCGTGGACGAAGCTGACCGCGCGGAGCTGGCCGAGCTGGTCCGGCGCCTGTCGGTGGTGCACGGGCGGGTCACGCTGTCGTCGGGCACAGAGGCCGACTACTACGTCGACCTGCGCCGCGCCACGTTGTACCACCGGGCCGCCGCGTTGATCGGCAACCTGGTCCGGCAGCTCACCAGCGACTGGGACTACACGGTGGTCGGCGGCCTGACGCTGGGCGCCGACCCGGTGGCGACGGCAGTCATGCACGCACCCGGGCGTCCGATCGACGCGTTCGTCGTCCGTAAGGCGGCGAAAACCCATGGGATGCAACGACTTATCGAGGGCTCTGAAGTCGCCGGGCGGCGGGCGCTGGTGGTGGAGGACACCAGCACCACGGGTAATTCGGCGCTGACGGCGGTGCATGCCGTCCAGGAGGCGGGCGGCGAGGTGGTGGGCGTCGCGACCGTGGTGGACCGCGCCACCGGCGCCGCCGAGGCCATTCGTGCGGAGGGGCTGTTGTACCGCAGCGTGCTGGGCCTTGCCGATCTGGGGCTGGGCTAGGCGGCGAGCGGGCTGTGCGCCAATCGTCACACCAGCCGCACGGGCCTCTGGCACGGGCGGTGATCGTTTTGCCCGCCTCGCAGCGACAATTCACTCGCATCCCGATTTGTCGCTGTGAGGTGGGCAAAACGTCGACCGTTCCGGCCGGTGGCCCATGTGGCTCATGTGACCCATGTGGCTCATGTGGAGAATGTGGAGAATATGGAGAATGTAGCGAATGTGACCGATGCGCTGTAGATTACGGCCGCTGAAGCTCGTCGCAAGCGCTCTGCTCGTCCTGGCCTCCTGCCTGGCCGGCTGTTCGGGCTCGACCCATCCCGTGAGCCCCTACGGCGCCCGGGGGGCGCGGCTCGGCGAGTCGCTGGCGCTGCTGGGCTGGAACATCGGGGTGTCGAACCTGCGCTTCTCCGAGGACTACGTGCTGATCGACGTCGACGCCGGCGTCGCGTCGCCCGAAAACCCCCACGCCCAACCCGGCGACGTCCGCTTCGGGCTCTACGGTGCGCTGGCGCACCCGCTGGAGGCCACCGGGCTGGGCAGCTGTGACAGCGCGCTGAGCAGCGGGCGCCAGATCCCCTCGCCGCTCTCGGCGCCCGGCGACCGGCTCACCGGCACGGTTTGTCTTGGGCCGCTGAAGGATCGGAGCCAGGTCCGCGGCGTGTACGCCTACTCGCCGCGGGACCGCATCCCCAAGACGTCGGCGGCCTACCCGGCCGCATTCCCGGTGGGGCTGATGCCGACCAACGCCAACGACACCGGCCTGGTCGTCAAGACGATCACTCTGTCGGCCTGGCGCGCCGACGGCACCCCGGTGACCCGGGCGCAACTCGGTGACCCGGCCGCGTTCACCGGTAACGGCTACATGCTGCTGGGGCTGCAGGCCGAAGCGCTCGCCGAGCGCTACCGCGACGACTCCGCCACGCGGGGCGGCCCGATGATGCTGCTCGCGTCGCCGACGCTGCCCGCCCCGGGGCTCAATCCGGCCTGCTCGGTGTACGGGTCGTCGGTGCTGATCCTGCCCGACGCCTCGCTGGACGCGGTGCGCGTCGACGCCTCGTTGTGCACCCAGGGCGAGATCAACGAGGCGCTGCTCTACGCGACCGTGGCGATCGACGGCACCCACGCCGGTGTGTGGACTCAGCGATGAACGACCCCGGGCCCACCGAGTGGGGGTCACCGGCCACCGGTGTCGGACCGTGGCCCGGTGAGCTCCCCGAAGACCCCCGCTACGACCCGATCCTGTTGCGCGACGGCGACACCCGCAACGTCGTCGACGCCTACCGGTACTGGACGCGGGAGGCGATCATCGCCGACATCGACCGGCGCCGCCACCCGCTGCACGTCGCGATCGAGAACTTCGGCCACGACGCCAACATCGGTTCGGTGGTGCGCACCGCCAACGCCTTCGCGGTGCACACCGTGCACATCGTGGGGCGGCGCCGCTGGAATCGCCGCGGCGCCATGGTGACCGATCGCTATCAGCGGTTGTGCCATCACGACAGCAGTGCCGCGCTGCTTCAGTTCGCGACGGGCGCCGGGCTGACCGTCGTGGCGGTGGACAACGTCCCGGGTTCGGTGCGCCTGGAACAGGCCACGCTACCGCGGGAGTGCCTGCTCGCGTTCGGCCAGGAAGGCCCCGGCATCACCGACGAGCTGCGCGCCGGTGCGGCCGTCACGGTGTCGATCGCCCAGTTCGGCTCGACGCGCAGCATCAACGCCGGGGTGGCCGCCGGGATCGCAATGCACGCCTGGATCCGCCAGCACACCGATTTCACGCACGCCTGGTGAGCACTTCGAGTGTGAACCGGTGGCTTTCGCCGTGAAACCATGGCGGGATTTCGGCGATTTTACCGCCATGGCTTCACCCTCAACGCCAAGGAATCGCCCTCAACTCCACAGCGTGACGTGCACTTTCGGCCGGAACCTGGTCACCCCGACGCCGGACCCGCGGATCATCGCCTGTGTGCACCGCGGGGTGGTGATGAATCGCACCAGCTCCGACACCGCGGGCTGGCGGGCCGTCGGCGCCAGTGTGGCCGCACACCATTGGCCCGAGCGTTCCAGGCCGGGGCCTTTCACGTGTACCAGCCGCCCGGCCGCGAGGTCCTTGGCCACCGCGAAGCCGATCGCCAGGTTGACCCCGCCCACCCGCTGCACCTCCTCCAGCGCGGCGGCGTCGCTCTGGAAGATCCGCTGTTGGGACTCCGGAATCTCCAGGGTGCGCAACATGGCCGCGATCTCACCGTCCACCCCGCCGGCCGACGGCCCCAGCATCCACTGCTGTGCGCGCAGCGATGCCGGTGTCGGAACGCTCACGGCCAAAGGGCTTTTCGGCCCGACGACGGCGATGATCTGATATTTCAGAAAGGGCCGTACGAAGAGCGTCTCGTCCGAGCCGATCGAACCGGCCGGGCCGATCGCGATGTCCACCGCGCGCGAGCAGATCAGCTCGCGGAAGCGGCTGGTCGGGTGCACGCTCAACTCCACCGACAGGTCGTCGGCCCGCGACGAGAACAGCTCGATCAGGCCCGGCGCGGCGTGCTCGGCGAACGCCGACGACGCCGCGATCCGCAGCAGCCGTCGCCCGTGCGCGGCCTCGGTGACCTCGATCGCGGTCTGCTGCTGCAGGCCCAGGATCTCGACCGCGCGGCTGGCCAGCCGCAGCCCGCCCGGCGTGAACGCCAGCCCCGCACCGGTTCTCGTGAACAACGGATCGTCGAGTTCCTTGCGCAGCGCCGCGACATGCATCGAGATCCCCGCATCGGAGACGCCCAGCTCCGCGGCCGCGGCTCGCACCGATCCCAGCCGGACCACCGCCGAATAGGCCCGAAGTTGAGCCGGAGTCATGGGATGAGCCTACGTTGGAACCCGTGCGGGAAGTGCTTGTTCAGCTGATGCCCATCTGGCGCGCCGGGCGGACTGCGGGTCTGGGCACCGTCGTGCGCACGATGAGGTCGGCGCCGCGGCAGCCCGGCGCCTCGATGCTGGTGGCGCCCGACGGCTCGGCGACCGGGTCGGTGTCGGGTGGCTGCGTGGAGGGCGCAGTCTACGAGCTGGCCACCGAGGCGGCGCGGACGGGGACACCGCGACTGGAACGCTACGGGGTCAGCGACGACGACGCGTTCGAGATCGGCCTGACCTGCGGCGGCGTCATCGACGTCTTCATCGAGTCGGTCTCGCGGGCAACGTTTCCCGAACTGGGGTCGATCGCCGACGACATCGGCGCGGGGCGTCCCGTCGCGGTCGCGACCGTCATCGCCCACCCGGACGCGACCTGGGTGGGCCGTCGCATGGTGGTGCGACCCGATTCGGTGTCCGGGTCGCTGGGCGCGCCGCGCGCCGACGCCGCGGTCACCGACGACGCCCGCGGTCTGCTCGCGCTGGGCCGCTGCGCGGTCCTCGAGTACGGTCCCGACGGCCAGCGTCTGGGCGACGGCATGGAGGTCTTCGTCTTGAGCAATGCGCCGCCGCCGCGGATGCTGGTGTTCGGCGCGATCGACTTCGCCGCCGCCCTGGCCCGGCAGGGGTCGTTCCTGGGCTACCGGGTCACCGTGTGCGACGCGCGCCCGGTGTTTGCCACCAGGGCCCGCTTCCCCTCGGCCGACGAGGTCGTCGTCGACTGGCCGCACCGGTATCTGGCCGCCCAGGCGGCGGCGGGCGCCCTCGACCGCGACACGGTGATCTGTGTGCTGACGCACGACCCCAAGTTCGACGTCCCGGTCCTCGAGGTGGCGCTGCGCCTGGACGTCGGATACGTCGGCGCGATGGGATCGCGGCGCACCCACGACGACCGGATGAGCCGGCTGCGCGCCGTCGGGCTCACCGACACCGAGCTGAGCCGGCTGGCCAGCCCCATCGGGCTGGACCTCGGCGCGCGCACCCCGGAGGAGACCGCGGTCTCGATCGCCGCCGACATCATCGCCAGGCGCTGGGGCGGCGGAGGCCTGCCGCTGGGCCGGAGCGCCGGGCGAATCCACCACGACGCCGAGCTCAAGGACCAGTTCAGGGATCCCTTAACTCGCTATTGACGCCCCGGGGAGGCGGGTTGACACTGTGGCGCATGCAGGTACCCGGCCCCTTCGAATACGAACGCGCGACCAGTGTCGACCACGCCATCGGTCTGCTGGATCGGTTGGGGGAGGGCGCGCGGGTGGTCGCCGGCGGGCACAGCCTGCTGCCGATGATGAAACTGCGGATCGCCAACCCCGAATACCTGATCGACATCAACGACCTGGCGCTCGAACTCGGCTACGTGATCACCGACCCCACGCTGGTCCGCATAGGTGCCATGACCCGTCATCGTGAGCTGCTGGAGTCCGACAACCTGGCCGCGGTGTGCCCGATCTTCCGCGACGCCGAACGGGTGATCGCCGACCCGGTGGTCCGCAACCGCGGCACGCTGGGCGGCTCGCTGTGCCAGGCGGATCCGGCCGAGGACCTCTCGACGGTGTGCCTGGCGCTGGACGCGGTGTGCCTGGCCCGCGGACCGGCGGGTGAGCGCGAGATCCCGATCGACGAATTCGTGGCCGGTCCCTACGAGACCACGCTCGCCCCCAACGAGATACTGGTCGAGGTTCGAATCCCACTGCGCCACAACACGTCCAGTTCATACGCAAAAGTGGAACGCAGAGTGGGCGACTGGGCGGTGGCGGCGGCGGGGGCGGCCGTGACCCTCGACGGAGCGACGATAGCCGCTGCTCGGGTCGGCCTGACCGCGGTCAACCCCGATCACGACGCGCTGGCCGAACTCGGGGCGTCGCTGGCGGGCCGGCCGGCCACCGAGGAGACTTTCGCCGAGGCGGGCCGACGTGCCGCACTGGCCTGCGAACCGGTGACCGACATCCGCGGCACCGAAGAATACAAGCGGCACCTGGCCGGCGAACTGACCATCCGCACCCTGCGCACGGCGGCGCAGCGGGTCGGCGACCAAGGGAGTGACTGACCATGCAGGTCAACATGACCGTCAACGGCGAACAGGTCACCGCTGACGTCGAACCCCGAATGCTGCTCGTGCACTTCCTGCGGGATCACCTGCGGCTCACCGGCACGCACTGGGGCTGCGACACCAGCAACTGCGGAACCTGCGTGGTCGACGTCGACGGCGTGCCGGTGAAGTCGTGCACGATGCTGGCCGTCATGGCGTCAGGTCATGCCGTGCGCACCGTCGAGGGACTGGCGGGTCCGGGCGTCAACGGCCGGCTCGATCCCGTGCAGGAGGGATTCATGCGCTGCCACGGGCTGCAGTGCGGCTTCTGCACACCGGGCATGATGATCACCGCCCGCGCCCTGCTCGACCGCGAACCAGACCCCGACGAGGAGACCATCCGCGAGGCCATCTCCGGCCAGATCTGCCGGTGCACCGGTTACACCACGATCGTGCGCTCCATCCAGTGGGCCGCCAAGCACAGCGCGGCGCAGGCGGTGGAGGCGGGATCATGACCACGACCGAATCACGGCCCCCCTCACCGGAAGACACCGCGGACAACGACCAGAAGCCCTGTGGCTACGGCCGGATGCTGCGCAAGGAGGATCCCCGCTTCATCCGCGGCCGCGGTACCTACGTCGACGACGTCGCGCTGCCGGGCATGCTGCACCTGGCGATCCTGCGCTCGCCGTACGCCCATGCCCGCATCGCCGGCATCGACGTGTCCGCGGCCCTGGCCCACCCGAAGGTCAAGGCGGTCGTCACTGGCGCCGACCTGGCCGAGAAGGGCCTGGCGTGGATGCCGACCTTGTCGAACGACGTGCAGGCGGTGCTGGCCACCGACAAGGTGCGCTTCCAGGGCCAGGAGGTCGCGTTCGTCGTCGCCGAGGACCGGTATTCGGCCCGCGACGCGTTGGAGTTGATCGACGTCGACTATGACCCCCTGGATCCGGTCGTCGACGTGCGCAAGGCGCTGGACCCGTCCGCGCCGGTGATCCGCAGCGACCTCGAGAACAAGAAGGACAACCACATCTTCGACTGGGAGACCGGCGACGCCGCGGCCACCGAGGCGGTGTTCGCGCGCGCCGACGTCGTCGTCACGCAGGAGATGGTCTACCCGCGCGTGCATCCTGCACCGATGGAAACCTGCGGCGCGGTGGCCGATCTGGACCCGGTCAGCGGCAAGCTGACGCTGTGGACCACCTCGCAGGCCCCGCACGCGCACCGCACCCTCTACGCGCTGGTTGCCGGTCTGCCCGAACACAAGATCCGGGTGATCTCCCCCGACGTCGGCGGCGGCTTCGGCAACAAGGTGCCGATCTACCCCGGCTATGTGTGCGCGATCGTGGCCTCGCTGGTGCTGGGCAAGCCGGTCAAGTGGATGGAGGACCGCAGCGAGAACCTGACCTCGACCAGCTTCGCGCGCGACTACATCATGGTGGGCGAGATCGCGGCCACCAAGGACGGCAAAATCCTCGCAGTGCGGTCGAATGTGCTGGCCGACCACGGCGCGTTCAACGGCCAGGCCGCGCCGACGAAGTACCCGGCCGGCTTCTACGGGGTGTTCACCGGCAGCTACGACCTGGAAGCGGCGTACTCGCGGGTGACCGGGGTGTACACCAACAAGGCGCCCGGCGGGGTGGCCTACGCGTGCTCCTTCCGGATCACCGAGGCGGTGTACCTGGTGGAGCGGATGGTGGACTGCCTGGCCTATGAACTCAAGATGGATCCCGCCCAGCTGCGGCTGCGAAACCTGTTGCGCCCCGAGCAGTTCCCTTACACCACCAAGACCGGCTGGGTGTACGACTCCGGCGACTACGAGACGACGCTGCGCCAGGCAATGGACATGCTCGGCTATGACGCGCTGCGGGCCGAGCAGAAAGAGAAGCGCGCCCGCGGTGAGCTGATGGGCATCGGGATGTCGTTTTTCACCGAGGCCGTCGGTGCCGGCCCGCGCAAGGACATGGACATCCTGGGCCTGGGCATGGCCGACGGGTGCGAACTGCGCGTGCACCCGACCGGCAAGGCCGTGGTGCGCCTGTCGGTCCAGACCCAGGGGCAGGGACACGAGACCACGTTCGCCCAGATCGTCGCCGAAGAGCTCGGTATCCCGCCCGACGACATCGACGTCGTGCACGGCGACACCGACCAGACCCCGTTCGGGCTGGGCACCTACGGCAGCCGATCGACCCCGGTCTCGGGTGCGGCCGCGGCGATGGTGGCCCGCAAGGTGCGCGACAAGGCGAAGATCATCGCCTCGGGCATGCTCGAGGTCTCCGTCGCCGACCTGGAGTGGGAGAAGGGGTCTTTCCACGTCAAGGGCGACCGGTCGGCGTCGGTGACGATCGCCGACATCGCGATGCGCGCGCACGGGGCCGGTGATCTGCCGGAGGGGCTCGAGGGTGGGCTGGACGCCGAAGTGTGTTACAACCCTTCGAATCTCACCTATCCTTACGGCGCGTACTTCTGCGTGGTGGATGTCGATCCCGGCACCGCTGTGGTCAAGGTGCGGCGTTTCCTGGCGGTCGACGACTGCGGCACCCGCATCAACCCGATGATCATCGAGGGGCAAGTGCACGGTGGCGTCGTCGACGGCATCGGGATGGCGCTGATGGAATGGATCGCCTTCGACGACGACGGCAATTGCCTGGGTGGCTCGCTGATGGACTATCTGATCCCGACCGCCATGGAGGTGCCGCGCCTGGAGACCGGGTACACCGTGACACCGTCGCCGCACCACCCGATCGGCGCGAAGGGGATCGGTGAGTCGGCGACCGTCGGGTCCCCGCCCGCCGTGGTGAATGCGGTGGTGGATGCGTTGGCGCCGTTCGGGGTTCGTCACGCCGACATGCCGTTGACGCCGTCGCGGGTGTGGGAGGCGATGCAGGGAAGGGCGAGGCCACCCATCTGACGCGCCGTGACGATGCAGAGCGAGGAACGAGCGATGAGGATGAGGGGCGCAATCAGCGGATGACCATCATCGGCGAACGGGCCCAGCAGCTGCTCGCGGCACGGACGCCGTTCGTGCACGCAACCGTGGTGCGCGCCCAGCCGCCCACCTCGGTTTACCCCGGTGACGAGGCGATCCTGCTGGCGGACGGCACAATCGAGGGTTTCGTCGGCGGCCAGTGTGCGCAGAACTCGGTCCGCAAGGCGGCGCTGGGCGCGTTGCAGACGAACGAGAGCGTGCTGCTGCGGGTGCTGCCCGACGGCGATGTGCACTTCCCCGAGGCGCCGGGCGCCTGCGTGGTGGTCAACCCATGCCTGTCCGGCGGGTCGCTGGAGATCTTCCTGACGCCCAAGCTGCCGTCCCCGCTGATCCGCATCCACGGCGCCACGCCGATCGCCGACGCGCTGGTCCGGGTGTGCACGGTCCTGGGGTACGACGTGCGCGCCGACGCCGACGCCGACCCGGCCGACGCCACCTCCGCCCCGACCGCGGTGGTGATCGCCAGCCATGGCGGCCCGGAAGCCGAGATGATCCGCACCGCACTCGATCACGGCGTCGGCTACATCGGTCTGGTGGCGAGCAGGGTGCGCGGCGCCTCGATCCTCGATTCGCTCGGCCTCTCCGAGGACGAGCGGGCTCGCGTGCACACCCCGGTCGGTCTGCCGATCGGCGCCAAGACCCCGCCGGAGATCGCGGTCTCCATCGCGGCCGAGCTAATCGCCGGCGTCCGCGGCGCCCGCGGCCCGGGCCCCCACCCCACGGCGGTCTCCGCGGGCCACTCCGGCGCATGACGGCGGTCTTCGAGAGCCCCGGCGACGTCGTCGGCCGGTTCGATGCGCGGGACTACCTGCTCGACGTCGGGACCGCATCGGCGATCTATCTTGCGGTCACGCTGGGCCGGCCGCTGCTGCTGGAGGGCGAGCCCGGGGTCGGCAAGACCACGGCCGCGAAAACCCTTGCCGCGGTGATGGACACCCCGCTGATCCGGCTGCAGTGCTACGAGGGCCTGACCGCGCACGAGGCACTCTACGACTGGAACTACCAGCGCCAGCTACTGTCCATCCGGCTGGCCGAGGCGAGCGGTAAGGGGATCGACGAAAGGGATCTCTACACCGAGACCTATCTGGTGGACCGGCCCGTTTTGCGCTGCGTGCGGCACCGCGGCCCGCGGCCACCGGTGCTGTTGATCGACGAAATAGACCGCGCCGAGGACGAATTCGAGGCGCTGCTGCTCGAGTTCCTCGGCGAGTCCTCGGTGACGGTGCCCGAGCTGGGCACCTTCGTCGCCGAGTGCCCGCCGATCGTGGTGCTCACCTCCAACCGTAGCCGCGACCTGCACGACGCGCTGCGCCGCCGCTGCCTCTACCACTGGATCGACTACCCCGAGCCGGCTCGCGCCGCCGCCATCGTCCGGCGCACGGTGCCCTGGGCCGGCGCCGCACTGATCGAAAGCGCAGCCCAGTTCGTCCGCGCAGCCAGGGAACACGACCTGGACAAGCCGCCCGGAGTGGCCGAGACCATCGACTGGGTCGCTGCGCTGGTCGCCTTGGGCGTGGCGGACCTGGCCGCGCCCGACACCGTCGGGTCGGCACTGGCCAGCCTGGGGACGCTGGCCAAGACGCCGGACGACCGTGCGCAGATTCGCTCCGCGTACGAAACTTTCACCGAGTGCAGCCCCACCTGAGAGGATCCGCAGCATGAAGATCGACAACCGGTTCACCGTCAGCGCGCCCATCGACAAGGCGTGGGACGTGCTGTGCGACCTGGAACAGGTGATCCCGCTGATGCCGGGGGCCGCGTTCACCGGCCACGAAGGCGAGGACTACTCCGGCAAGGTCAAGGTCAAGGTCGGCCCTGTGAGCAGCGAGTTCAGCGGCAAGGTGCGCTTCGTGGAGCAGGACCGCGACCAGTATCGCGCCGTCATCGACGCCAAGGGCAAGGAGATGAGGGGAACGGGCAACGCCGCCGCCACGGTCACCGCCCAGCTGCACCAGGAGGGCGACCGCACCGAGGTTACCGTCGACACCGACCTGAAGATCGTCGGCAAGCTGGCCCAGTTCGGCAGCGGGATGCTGCAGCAGGTGTCGGAGAAGTTGCTGGGCCAGTTCGTGGAGTCGCTGGAGGCCAAGCTGGCCGCCGAGAGCGCGCCGGCGATACCGCCGACCAACGGTGCGGCCGCGCCGGCCCCCACCGCCGCCCATGCGCTGCCCGCCGCCGAGCCCGAGCCCATCGACCTTCTCGAGCTGGCCGGCGGCGACCAGCTCAAGAAGTACGGTGCGGCGGCGGCGGCGGTGCTGGCCGTGCTGGTGCTGATCTGGATCATGGGCCGGAGGCGTCAGCGGTCCCGATGAGCACGGCTGGCCCGGCGCTGTTGCGGGGCGTCGATCTGGCGGCTTTCTCGGCCGCCGTGGTGGCCCGGCTGCGGGAGGCCGGGGTGCACGTCTCCGCCGACGGCCCATCGAGTTTCGTGCAGGCGTTGCGGCTGCTGGGCACCCGCACCGGGTCTTCGCTGTATTGGGCGGCCCGGCTGACACTGGTCAACCGGGCCGAGGACCTGGGTGCCTTCGACGCGGTCTTCGCGGCGGTGTTCGGCGCCGGCTACGCCGAACCCGCCACCAGTTCGATTGCTGGACAATCCCAGTCGACGCGTAAAGCCGGCACCGCGCGGGCCGCCGACACCCGGCCCGGCGCCGCGCAGGGCCTGCCCTGGGCGATGCGGACCACGACGGGCGGCGACGACGATGACGACCCGGGCGGTGCGCATGTCCTGGTGCCCGAGATTTTGCCCAGCCGCATCGCCGCGCGCGCCGACGAACCGTTCGACCGTTTCGATGCGCACGACCTGCGGTTGCTGGGCTCCTGGATCGAGGAGACAGCCGGGCGCTGGCCGCGGCGGCGCAGCATGAGGTTCGAACCCAGCCCCGCCGGTAAGCGCATCGACCTGCGCGCCACGATGAACGCCTCCCGCAAGACCGGCTTCGAGGCGCTCACCCTGGCGCGCACCCGGCCGCGGCGCAGGCCCCGCCGGGTCGTCCTGGTCTGCGATGTGAGCCAATCGATGCGGCCCTACGCGGCGATGTATCTGCACCTGATGCGGGCCCTGGCGCAGGGGCGTGGCGTGCGCCGGGGCGGGATCCGCCCGGAGGTGTTCGCGTTCTCCACGTCGCTGACTCGGCTGACCGCGGTGCTGTCGCACCGCTCGGCCGAGGTGGCGCTGCAGCGGGCCAACGCGACGGTCACCGACCGCTACGGCGGCACGTTCGTGGGCCGCAGCGTCGCGGCTCTGCTGGCGCCCGGTCTTTCGGGGCACGGCAACGCGCTGCGCGGGGCGGTCGTGATCATCGCCTCCGACGGCTGGGACGCCGATCCCCCCGACGTCCTCGCGCACGCCATGGCCCGGCTGCGTCGCCGTGCCGCCGTGGTGGCCTGGCTCAATCCGCGTGCGGCGCAGGCCGGTTTCGAGCCGCTGGCGGGTTCGATGGCCGCGGCGCTGCCGTACTGCGATCTGTTCCTGCCGGCGCACTCACTGACCGGGCTGCGCCGGTTGCTGGTCGCGTTGTGTCTTTGAGGGCGACGCCCGAGCGGCCGAGTTCGCGGGCCGCGGCGACGAGCGCGGCGGTGATCGCCGCGGCCGCCGCGTAGTCGAGTCCGTCGGGCGGATGGATGTTGGAGATGCAGTTGCGGTCGGCGTCGGTGCGCCCGGGCGCCGGGCGGTGTGTCAGGTAGATGCCCAGGCTGTCGGCGACCGAGAGGCCCGGGCG
>NZ_JBMIOP010000034.1:0-11282 GCF_049197365.1 Mycobacterium sp. THU-M104 | reverse complement strand
AGGTCCACACGATGACCCCGTCGGGGTGCTGCCGATCGCGCCAGCCCGTCCAAAAAGTTTTCAGCAAATGATGTTTTGTGCAAAGGCATTTGAGGTTGGACGGGTGCGTCGGCCCGAGCGGGTAGGGAATCGTGTGGTCGATCTCGGCAAATTCGGCGGGCCGATCGCAGCCGGGGAACCGGCAGGTCAGGTCCCGGCAGCGGATGAACCGCTGCAGCGCGGCGGACGGGCGGTAACCCGGCTCGGGCGGGCCGACGCCGGGATGACGCACCGGCCGGACCTGCGCGCCGCGGCGGATCAGCTCGGCCAGGACCGGAGCCGGCAGTACCGCGCCACCGGCGATGAGGGCGGCGGGCGGCCTGGGGCCGGCCGGTACGTCGGGTTCGGGATCCTGGGCCAGCGCCTCGGCCAGGGTTGTCTGCGCGGTGAGGGGCGGCGGCGCCACTTCGCCGGACAGGTGCGGGTCGGGTGGTGTGTCGAGCGCCGCCGCATCGGCCAGCACGTGGATGACCACGGCGGTGGCCCGTGCGTCGGGCCCGGCGGCCGGGCACTGATCGTTGCCGCAGTCACAGGCCAGCCGCTCGGCGCCGGCGGCCAGGGCGCCCAGGGCGTCGGCGCGGCGCTGGGCGACGGTGCGCGGGTCGTCGGCGCAGACGCCGTGGGCGAGCTGTGAGAGCCGACGCTCGAGCACGGCCGCGTCGGTGGCGAACATGGCTCCCCACAGGCTCGCGATGCCCGACTGGTCTTCCGGAGGGGTGATCACCACGTCGCGGCCGCGGGCGCCGGCGCGGATGCGCCGCAACGCCGCGGGATCATGCCGGTCGACGACGGCGTCGATGGCCTGGGCGGTCTTGGACACCGACATCGGCCCGAACCGGGCCGCGTCGGCGGCCAGGGTGGCATCGACCAATGCCAGGATCTCGGGGTCCTTGATCAGGTCGGTGTGCCACACGATCGTCGAGGCCAGCCGGGCGCCGATCAGACCGTCGGCGAACAGGGCCCCCACCTTCGGCAGGCGCTCGCGCAGCGCCATGCCGAGATACATCTGCCCCGACGCCATGGCGTGGCTGATGCCCTGGACGGCGGCCACCTCAGCGGCCAGCGCGTCCCAGTTGTCGCACGACCAGTGGGCACGCGTGGTGTCGCCGCCGGCGTGGCGGGACACGAACTCGGCGACGGCAGCCAGCCGACGGGCCGCCGCCACCGCCTCGGCGTGCGCGGCGGTACCGATGGCGTCCACGACCACCGCATCGTCGGCGTCGCGCAACGACGCCGCTTCCGACACCCGGACATCGCACATGTGTTCGAATCTAGCGCGGATGTGTGACGGGGAGAGTCGCGCCAAGCCGAACCTGTGGACAAAGCCCGGACTGTGGATGACGTCGACGGGCGAGAACGGGCGAGAACGGCTAGAACATCACTGGCCGCAGAAAACGCGTCATCCGGCGCAGATAGTCCAGCTGGTTCACGTGCAGGACGTGACTGCCCGGGAACCAGTGCAGCGCGCAGCGGTCCCAGTGCTCCCACAGCATCACGGCCTGCTCCGGCGGCGCCATCCGGTCACCGAGGCCGGTGATGAGCATGCGACGGTCCCTGGGCACCAGCGGTCGGTAGTTCAACGGGCAGTGATACGCCAGGCCCGCCGCGAGCTCGTCGCTGCCGATGCCCGACAGGCGCAGCCCCAACCCGACGAGTTTGTTTGCCGGGAACCAGGTTTCGAACATCGTCGCGGGGGTGACGACCGGGCAGTTGGGGATGACGGCTTCGAGTCGGTCGTCGACGGAGGCGACCAGCGCGCAGGTGTACCCGCCCAGCGAGATGCCGGTCAGCGCGATGCGGTCCACGCCGGTGTGTCGCAGGTAGCCGAGGATGGAACGGAAGTCATGCACGGCCTGGGCCATCGCCTCGGCGAAGCCGCCGAGCCCACTCGAGAAATAGCCGAAACCGCTGAACGGCGAGAACCGTCCGCGCCGTTTGCCGTGAAACGGCAGCGTGTACATCAGCACGTCGTAGCCGGCCCGGTGATACCACGGCAGTGAGAAGAACCGCCCGTTGGCCAGGTACGAAGAGCCCATGAAGCCGTGGATCACGCACAGTGTGGGACGCGGCCCGTCATGGTGGCGCCAGTGCTGCGCGCGCACGATGTTGTTGGTGTGCAACGTATTCCACCGAGCGCGCATACTCGGGTTGATTGCGGTGAAGCTGCTGGGGAACGCGATGTCCTCGACCGTGCCGCCGGCGATCCGTTCGGCGACCGAGTGCCCCGGGTGCGACCGGACGCGGGGCACCCCGGTGGGCGCCGGGAACGACTTCGCCGGGTCTCGTTCGGCGGCCAGCGCGGCATAGAAGCTCAGGTTGGCGCGTTCGTCGTGGGACTCGGCCCGGCGCACCGCGGCGGAGACCGCCACCGGCCCCGCGGTGGCGGCCAGCAGGGACGCGACCCAGGTGCGCAGGGCGAGATCGCCGAGAGCCGAGGACTTGACCACCAAGCGCTCACGCGGAGAGAGCGCCGAAAGGGGCGGCAGTACCGCGGCACCGGCCGGCACGTCCGCACCCTCCAAGGCGCCCGGCCCATCCGGACCGGGGTGGGGGGGATCGGCCGGGGCCGTGTCGGATGTCACAACCGCCGATGGTATCCGCCCCCTCCGGGGACGCGCGGAAACGGCGTACGGTAATACGGTTTGCCGAAGGCCGACGAGCGAGACTCAGGAGGACCGGTATGTGGGATCCCGACGTCTACCTGGCTTTCGCCGACCACCGCGGCCGCCCGTTCTACGACCTGCTCGCCCGGGTCGGGCCCGAACGCGCACGCCGTGTGGTCGATCTCGGGTGCGGACCGGGAAGCCTGACGGCCCATCTGGCCAGACGCTGGCCGGCCGCGGTGATCGAGGCGATCGACAGCTCGCCGGAGATGGTCACCGCGGCGCGTGAACGCGGCATCGACGCCACCGTCGGTGATCTGCGCGACTGGAGACCCCGGCCCGACACCGATGTGGTGATCAGCAACGCCGCCCTGCACTGGGTGCCCGAGCACGCCGATCTGATGATGCGCTGGGTCACGGAACTGGCGCCTGGATCCTGGATCGGCGTCCAGATGCCCGGCAACTTCGAGTCGCCGTCGCATGCGGTGGTGCGGACGTTGGCGCGACGTGAGCCGTACGCAAAGGCGTTGCGCGACATTCCGTTTCGTGTCGGGGCTGTGGTCCAGCCGCCGACGCACTACGCGAACCTGCTGCTGGATGCCGGCTGCGAGGTCGACGTCTGGGAGACCACCTACCTGCACCAGCTCACCGGTGAGCATCCGGTGCTGGAGTGGATCACCGGCACCGTGCTGGTCCCGGTGCGCGAGCGGCTCGGCGACCAGGACTGGGAGCATTTCCGCCGGGAACTGATACCGCTGCTGGACGACGCCTATCCGGCCCGGGCCGACGGCATCACCGTCTTCCCGTTCCGCCGGGTGTTCATCGTCGCCGAGGTCGGGGCCGCGCGCCGCTCAGGTGGGTAGTCCCAGCCGGGGCGCCTCACCCCGGTAACGGTCGACCCACTCGTCGGATCGCACGTCGGCCTGGCGTTCGGTGATCGGCGCGTGCGCATGCCGCCGATCCTGCCCCAGTGCCTCCAGGATGTCGCCGACAACGGATGTCAGGTTGCGCCACAGCATCGGATACGCGAAGTCGATGTACTCGATATTCTCTTCGGCAAACCACGTGCGCCAGCCGTTCTGCTGCTCGCGCAGGATTCCTATCACGTGGGCGACGGCGCCGGCGTGATAGACAGCGCGCGCGTCGCGCTCGGGGTCTGCACGGCCCTGCCACACCTGGGTCTGCGCGGCGCGCCAGAAGGAGACCGCCTGCGACACCACGTCGGGCCGGTGCAGGTGCACGTACACGGGCTCGCTTCCGATCACATCACGGATCGCCGAGCACAGGCCGTCACCGGAGCGGTCCGGCAGCAGCGCTGCGCGCCGGAGCAATTGTTCGGCCTGGTTCCACATCAGCTTGCCGCCCCAGACACCGTTGGGTGTGCGACCGGATCTTCGGATGTTTTCACGCCAGGCGACCGGCGGCGTGACGTCGGGGACACCGGGGACCAGTGGATCGAGCAGTTGCAGGATCGACTCGTCGGTGACGCCGGCAAACCACTCGCGCGGCTGCGGTGCCCTGCCGGTGCCGGGTAGGTACTGGAAGAACTCGTGCGGGTCCCCGGCGCAGCCCGTCGCGCGCAGCGACTCCATCAGCATGGTGCTGCCGGTGCGCTGGGTGGCCACGATCAGATACGAGGTGGTGGGAGCGGACATCGCTGTCGGGACGCCTCGAGCCTGCGCATCATCACGAGTTTTCCGGCGAAGTCGGAGGGGATCACGTCTCCGGTCTGCTGGCGCCAATCGTTGAGGCGCAGCGCCAATTCGGCTGCGATGGTCTCGACTTCGCCAAAGTCGCCGGACAGCAGGTCGGTGGTCTCGGCGGGGTCGCTGCGCAGGTCATAGAGTTCGCGCTCGGGACGCGCACCCGCAACGAACGCCGCGAACGCCGCTCCCGACGGGCTCTCCTTGATGTCCAGCGGCAGGTCGACCAGTGGCCGGGGCGCGTAGTTCTCGATGTAGCTGTGGTCCTTGGTGCGGATCGCGCGGATCGGGTCGAACGAGTCGTGATAGGTCTTGCTGGTGAACACATGGTCCCGGACCGGTGTAGTGGGCGGGTCCGGCGCGAGCAAGGCCGCCGCGTGTGACAGGCCGTCGACGTCGTCGGGAACGTCGAGACCCAGCAGGCCCAGCAGCGTCGGCACCAGGTCGACGCCGCTGAACAATTCGTCGTAGACGCGGGGACCCGTGACGCGCCCGGTGGGTGGGCGCACGATCATCGCGATGCCGGTTCCGGCGTCGTAGAGCGTCGATTTCGCCCGAGGGAAGGCGGGGCCGTGGTCGGTGAAGAACACCACCCAGGTGCGCTCGTCGAGGCCGCTCTCGGCCAAGTCGTCCAGCAGTCGTCCGGCCGCGGCGTCGGCCACGGCGATGGCCCCATGGAAGGCGGCGACGTCGCCGCGGACCTCGGGGGTGTCGGGCAGGTAGCCGGGCGGGTCCACGGTATCCGGGTCGGCTGGCGGGTAGCGGTCGGCCGGGTAGGGGCGGTGCGCTTCGAAAAAGCCGGCGGTCAGTAGGAAGGGTTGGGCCGCAGCGCTTTCGGCCTGGTGTCGTAGCCATTGCCCGGCCCGTTCCACCACGTGGTCGCAGTAGGGGTCCGACACGTCGACCTCGTCGAAGCCCAGCCGTCGCGGGTGCGAAGTTTCGTGCTGCATGCCGAACAGTGCTGAGCGCCAGCCGAATCCGGCCAGGATCTGCGGAAGTGTGCGGACCCCGGACCGGTACTCCCAGCCGTGGTGGGCCAGGCCCGCGAGTCCGTTCGTCTGCGGGTAGCGACCCGTGAACAGTGAACCTCGCGACGGCGAGCACTGCGGCGCGGTGGCATGGGCCCGGGTGAAAAGGATGCCTTCGGCGGCAAGCCGGTCCAGTCGTGGGCTGGAGACGTCGCGGTGTCCGTAAGCGCCCAGTTGGCGTCCGAGATCGTGACAGTGCACGATCAGGACGTTGTCGCGCTGCCCGTCCGCCACGTGTGTGCCGCCCCTTCTGGTTGCGTTCCGTCGGCGACGATACCCCCTGCCCGGCACCGAGCCTGCGGCCTGCGTCGGCAAACCGCCGAAACGGATTCGCTCAGTGGGTTTTCGGTGAGTCGGCGGCCAGCCGATCCCAGTGATTCTCGCTGACGAACTCCGACAACGGTCGCGCGAAGGCCCAGCCGTCCAGTTCCAGGGCGGGCCGATCGGGGAACTCCGGCACCGGGCCCAGGCAAAGGATGGCAACCGGCTCGGCCCCGGCGGGCATTGTCAGGAGGTCCGCCAACCGTTGCGGATCGAACAGGGACACCCACCCCAGGCCGAGGCCTTCGGACCGGGCGGCCAGCCACAGGTTCTGGATGGCGCAGGCCACCGAAGCAAGGTCCATCTGCGGCAGGGTCCGGCGGCCGAACACGTGTCGTTCCCGGTCCTCGCACAGTGCCACGACGAACAATTCGGCGCAGTCGAGGATGCCCTCGACCTTCAGCTCGAGGAATTCCCCACCCCGCTCGCCCAGGGCGGCGGCGGTCAGCGTGCGCTCCTCGTCGACGAGCGCATGGATGCGGCGCCGCAGGGAGTCGTCGGTGATGCGGACGAAGCGCCAGGGCTGCATCAGCCCGACGCTGGGCGCGGCGTGGGCGGCCTGCAGCAAACGCACCAGCACTTCTTCGGGCACCACGCCGCCACGGGTGAAGCGGCGCATGTCCCGCCGCTCCGAGATCACCCGGTACACCGCCCTCCGTTCGTGCGCGCTGAACGCCCCGTCGGTCATGGGCTGCAGGTGACGCCACCGGCCCGGACGATGCATTCGGCCGGGACGGCCGGTTCGTGGTGCCGTGACTGTGCGCCGCGGAACCCGTCGCCGAACAGCTCGCCGGTGCCGAACAACATCCGGATGAACACCGCCATGACGCCAGTATGACCCGTGCGGCCGGGGACGGACTCGCGGCGCCCGGATCACGCGACCGTGATCCAAACGGGGCTCAACTTTTACTTGACGACGCGGTTTGCGTGCCCCGACGATGGGTGGCATGCGCCTGTTGGCTGTGCTGTGTGCTGCGGCGTGCACGGTGTTCGGGTCGCTGTGGCTCGCCCCGAGCGGTGGTGCCGCCACCGACCCCTGGTTCGCGAAAGCGGTCGGCAATGCCACCCAGGTGGTGTCGGTGGTGAGCACCGGAGGTTCCACGGCGCAGATGGACATCTATCAGCGCACCACCGCCGGATGGCAGCCGCTGCGGAACGGGATCGGAACCCACGTCGGTTCGGCGGGGATGGCACCGCAGGCCAAAAGCGGCGTGCCGGCCACTCCGATGGGCGTCTACACCTTGGACTCGGCCTTCGGTACCGCGCCGAATCCCGGTGGGGGGCTGCCGTACACGCAGGTCGTCGGACCCAATTACTGGTGGAGCGGCGACGACCACAGCCCCACCTTCAACTCGATGCAGGTCTGCCAGAAGTCGCAGTGCCCGTTCAGCACAGCCGAGAGCGAGAACCTGAACATCCCGCAGTACAAGCACGCCGTCGTCATGGGCGTCAACAAGAACAAGACTCCCGGCGGCGGGGCGGCGTTCTTCTTCCACACCACCGACGGTGGCCCCACCGCGGGCTGCGTGGCGATCGACGACGCGACACTGGTGCAGGTCATCCGCTGGCTGCGGCCCGGCGCGGTGATCGCGATCGGCAAGTAGCGCCGCAGCGCCTGTGATCAGTCTGGCCTTGTGATCAGTCCAGGGCGCGACCGGGGGCGAGCTTGAAGTCCAAGCCCGCCAACGACATCGTCGCCTCGTAGGTGCGCTCGTAGCCGGTGGCGCTGATCTTCCAGCCTTCGTCGGTGCGCCGGTAGGTGTCGTGGTAGAAAGCCGCACCGA
Source organism: Mycobacterium sp. THU-M104 (assembly GCF_049197365.1). Classification (NCBI taxonomy): domain Bacteria; kingdom Bacillati; phylum Actinomycetota; class Actinomycetes; order Mycobacteriales; family Mycobacteriaceae; genus Mycobacterium; species Mycobacterium sp. THU-M104. The sequence continues at coordinate 3,804 of NZ_JBMIOP010000034.1, read as the reverse complement.
TAAGCATGAAGTTGAAGTCGGCCACGATGACCCGGTCCTGCAGGTACCAGGTGCCCGACGCCTCGTCGCCGGACACGGTGATCTCGGGATGGGTCACCCGGTGTTCGGTGATCACCGCCGGCCCAAGGGATTTGCGCATGTAGTTCACCAGGTCGACGCGGTTGGTGAAGTGGTGCTCCGCGCCGACCGACGACCCGTAGTCGCCGATCACGTCGTCGGCCAGGGTGTCGGCGAAGTCGTCCCAGCGCTTGGTGTCCAGCGCACGCAGATATCGGTATTTGACCTGCTTGACGGCTTCGGTGTCGGCGAGCTCTTGGGGGATCATCAGGTCATTCCAGCACATCGGATGCACCACCGCCCGAGCGTTGCAGGTAATGCGTCACCATGTCGACCAGCGCGCGCCGCTCGGCGCGCCAGTCGACCGGTGCGCCGATGATCATCTGCACCAGGACCACACCCCGTAGCGCCGCCCAGATCACCTCGGCCACGCCGTCGTCGGCGGGGTCGTCGGTGATCAGCCGGCCGAGCCGAGCGATCGCGGAGTTCATCTCGAGCAGGTGGTGCCGCGAGGCCGCGTCCGGGCCGCCACGGGTGGCCCGAAGAATCTCCAGGGCCGCCGTCGAGGTGGGGCTGCTGTAGCAGGCCCATGCCGTGTCGACGACGACTTCGATGCGCTCGTTCAGCGGCAGGTCGCTGACGTCGGCCGACGACAGGCTGTCGATCAGTCTGGCGACCCCGTCGTCGACGACGGCCATCAGCAGGCCGTTGCGGTCCCCGAAGTGGTATTGGATGACCCCCCACGTCACGCCCGCGCGTTCGGCCACGTGCTTGGCTGTCGCCGCGGCGAAACCCTCCTCGACGATGCAGCGGACCGTCTCGTCGATGATCCTCGCCCGGGTATCGTCGCCGCGCTTGCGCGGTGCGCTGGTGCGCCGCGTGGGATTCGCCGAGTGGCCTGACTTCTGACCTGCGGAAATCGACATTGTTGACTATATAACATAGTCGAGTCTATTTTTGGTCGGTGCATCGCTCCCGGTACGCGCAGCTGTCCCGTCAGGAACTGGCCGTCCTGGTCCCCGAACTGCTGCTGATCGGGCAGCTGATCGACCGTTCCGGCATGGCCTGGTGCATCAACGCCTTCGGCCGCGACGAAATGGTGCAGATCGCGATCGAGGAGTGGGCGGGTGCCAGCCCCCTCTACACCAGGCGCATGCAGCGGGCGCTGGGCTACGAGGGCAACGACGTGCCCACCATCTTCAAGGGTCTGCAGCTCGACATCGGGGCCCCGCCGCAGTTCATGGACTTCCGCTACACGATCCACGACCGCTGGCACGGCGAATTCCACCTCGACCACTGCGGTGCGCTGCTCGACGTGGAGCCGATGGGCGAGAAGTACGTCTTCGGTATTTGCCACACGATCGAGGACCCGACGTTCGACGCCACCGCGGTGGCGACCAACCCGCGCGCGCAGGTCCGGCCCCTCCATCGGCCGCCGCGGCAGCCGGCGGACCGGCATCCGCACTGCGCGTGGACCGTCGTCATCGATGACTCTCATCCCGAGGCACGGGCCATCCCGGCCCTGGACGTTGTTCGCCAGACCAACGCCGCCATCTGGGAACTGGCGGCGATCGATCCCGCCGACGAGGGGCTGGCCGACTACACGGGGCCGGTGCTGGCCGACCTGGACTTCGGCGCCTTCTCGCACTCGGCGCTGGTGCGCATCGCCGACGAGGTGTGCGTGCAGATGCACCTGCTGTACCTGTCCTTCGCCCTCGCGGTGCGTGCACGGGCGAGCGACGATGCCCAGGCGGTCGACGTGTGCACCCGCGGCCTGGTCGGCATCGCCGGGCTGGCCGCCGAGCGTATTCACCGTGCGCTGCGACTCCCCGGCGGTGCCGAAGGAACCCTGCGGGTGCTCGAGCTGCATCCCCTGCTCAACCCCGCCGGCTACGTGCTGGCGCAGACACGGGGGGACGGGCTTTCGGTGCGGCCGTCGCCGGCCCATGACGACCGCGCCTGGATCGCGCTGTGTTCACCGGAGTCCGTGCAGCCGCTGCAGGCGATCGCCACCGCCATCGATCCGCGGCTGCGGGTCCGGGTGAGCGGCACGGTCACCGAGTGGACGGCGGAGTTCGTCGCCGGCGACACCCCCGCCGACGAGCTGCCGGAGGTCTCGGTGGCCAAGGTCAGCGGCGGATCGACGTTCGAGTTCCAGCCGAGGCGCTCGCTGCCCCTCACCGTGGTGTGAACCCCGACCGGGGGGACTTGTCAAGGGGTCTGCGGTACCACTTCGGTGACACAATGGCATCGCACGTATACCAATGACGTTGCAAGCCATCGTCTTTGGGCGTGTCTACGGCTAGGGTTAGCGCTGGCCATCGACCCCTGCAGCCGAAGGTGTTCGCTTTATGTACGACCCAGTCGGGTTGTCGATCGGGACCACGAACCTGGTCGCCGCGTGTAACGGAAGCCCGCCGCTTTCGCGGCGTGCCGTGCTGACGCTGTATCCGCACTGCGCGCCGAAAATCGGTCTGCCCGTTGAGGCTCCGCCACTGAGCGAGGCCGGCGTGCTGATGAGCGGATTTGTCGAGCGCATCGGTGACTCGGTGGCGCTGGTGTCCGCGGACGGCTCGGCGCACGATCCGGACCTGCTCATGGTCGAGGCGCTGGACGCGATGGTGCTGGCCGCCGGTGCAGACGCGTCGTCGTCGGAGATCTCGATCGCCGTTCCTTCGCATTGGAAACCGGCGACCGTGCAGGCGCTGCGCAACGGCCTGCGGACCCATGTGGGCTTCGTCCGAAGCGGCATGGCGCCGCGCGTGGTGTCCGACGCCGTCGCGGCGTTGACCGCGGCGAACGCCGAATTGTGTTTCGGGGCAACCGGGGTGGTCGGATTGCTCGACTTCGGCGCCAGTGGTACCTCAGCCACGCTGATGAACCTCGGCGATGAGTTCGAGCCGGTCAGCCCCACCATGCGTTTCCCGGAGTTCTCCGGTGACGAGATCGACCGGGCGTTGTTGCTGCAGGTATTCGAGGAACTCGGGCACGGCAGCGGTGTGGACCCGGCCAGCGCCACCGCGGTGGGTCAGCTGGGTCGGCTCCGGGAGCAGTGCCGCGCGGCCAAGGAGGCACTGTCCACCGAGACGGTGACCGAGATCGCCGCCGAGCTCGGCGGACGCCGGTGCACCATGCGGCTGACACGCGAGGAGCTGGGCGACCTCATACAGGATCGCCTGACGGGGTTGATCTATGCGCTCGATGACATGCTGGTTCGCAACAACAGGAGCTGGGCGGACCTTTCGGCGGTGGTGACCATCGGTGGCGCAGCAAGCATTCCGCTTGTCACGGAACGTCTTTCGGTGCACTCCCACAGGCCGGTCGTGTCGCCCTCGCAGCCCGCCTTCGCGGCGGCGTGCGGTGCGTTGATGCTGGCGTCTCGCGGTGCGGAACTCGACTTTCGCACGCGCACGTCCGTTGGCCTGCTCGCTGCCGCGGCGGACGCCTGCGAAGTCGTGGACCTGGGGTGCGGCGACGTTCTGGTGATCGACGATGAGGCCATGACGGACCGCGAATTGGCCTGGTCGCAAACCGACTACCCGGGCGACGTGCGGTTGCCGTACACGCCCGAGGCCTACGACGAGGACGGCCCCGCGGGCTGGTCGATGCGCCTCAACATGCTCGACGAGCCCATCACGCGGCCGCGGCGGCGGGTGCGGTTGTCCCAGTTGATCATCGGCGCCTGTGCGATGGTGGCAATGACGGCGATCGGTGGGGTGGCCTACACGCTGACGGGTATCGAGAACC
>NZ_JBMIOP010000013.1:0-55004 GCF_049197365.1 Mycobacterium sp. THU-M104 | reverse complement strand
CAAGTCCCCCCTCGGACACAACTTGTTCGTTAAAAACATAGAAAACTCACTCTGAGCTCGATCAGAGCCGACCTTTTGCGTTTGCTGATATCGACAGGGCATCGCGTTTGTGTCCTAAATCTGTCGTACGGCGGGAACGGCACCACACTCAGTAGTGACATGTACAAATCACGGCTCAATGAGTGTACAGTTCACCGTGTGGATGTATCCGTGACCGAGTTGCGCGCGCATCTCAGCGATTGGCTCGATCGAGCGCGGGCTGGTGGCGAGGTCGTCATCACCGACCGTGGGATTCCGGTCGCGCGACTGGCTGCACTGGACAGCGCAGGCACCTTGGAGCGTCTCACGGCCGCAGGCGTGATTGGCAAGGCCACCGCGCAGCGGCCCGTCGCTGCGGGTCGGCCCGGGCCCCGACCGCGACGGCCGGTGTCCGACCGGGTCAGCGACCAGCGGCGCTGACCGGTGCCGCTGGTCTACTTCGACGCCAGCGCCTTCGTCAAACTTCTCACCACTGAGACAGGGAGCGCGCTGGCGACCGCACTCTGGGACGGCTGCGACGCCGCCTTGTCCAGCCGCCTGGCCTACCCCGAAGTCCGCTCCGCACTCGCTGCAGCGGCCCGCAATCACGACCTAACCGAATACGAGCTCGCCGATGCCGAGCGTGGCTTGGAGGACTTCTGGGCCGCGACCCGCCCAGTCGAACTCACCGCGACGGTTCAACAACACGCCGGCCACCTCGCGCGAGCCCATGCCTTGCGCGGAGCCGACGCAGTTCATCTGGCCAGCGCGTTGGCTGTCGGCGAACCCGACCTGATCGTCGCCGTCTGGGACCGACGCCTGCACACCGGAGCCCAAGCCGCCGGGTGCCGAGTCGCCCCCGCCCAACTCGACCCCTAGCCCGACCGCTCGACGTCAGAGCGGGTCAGCCCGGCACGGACGACGGTCACGTACCGATTCACCACGTCACGAACCGTGTCGCAATCGGCCAAGTGTCCCTTCGGGTACCATCCCGAACGGTCGACCCACGGGCCGCGGGTGCGCACTGGGCGGAATACAGACGATCGTGGCGATCGACGGGGTCCGCGAACTTCTCGGCGCACCGCCCGGTTGAGGCCCGCAGTGGCTACGGTGCCGGCTCGTCGCCGCGGCCGTCGGTGGCTACGGATGCGTCGGTGCCGGCTTCCTCGAACGACTCCGTGACGTTGGCATCGGCGGCACCCGCAGTGGCGGGCCGTTCGTCCGCACCTTCCTCCGGGTAGTCGACGTACTCGCCCTCTTCGTTCGCGGCAGGCTCGTCGCCCTCCTCGTCGCCGGCAGCACGCTGCTGGCGTTCCCGCAGCGCGTCAACGATCAGCAGCACCACGCCCAGGACACTGGCGCCGATGCACACCCACGCCACCAGCTCGTTGCTGGTCACGACCGCGAACACCAACGCGACCAGCCCGACGAGGGCCAACACCAACGCGATGATCAGCATCGGTCATCCTCCAGCCGACGAGGGACGTTTCGGGTACAGGTTGGCTCGAGTGTGCCAACCGTGCGGTTCCGCTAGTTTTTGCCCCGGTTGAACTGGTCAAACCCGCCGGAGTCGGCGCTGGAGTCGACGGGGGCCGCAGATCCGCGCTGGCCGAGCTCCTCGAGCTGAGATTCCAGATAGGTCTTGAGCCGCGTGCGGTACTCGCGTTCGAAGGTGCGCAGCTGTTCCAGGCGGCCTTCCAGCACCGTGCGCTGCTGGTTGATGGTTCCCATGATCTCGGAGTGTTTACGCTCGGCGTCGGCCTGCAGCGCGTCGGCTTTCTCCTGGGCCTGGCGCAGCTGCGCCTCCGAGCGGGTCTGGGCGTCGGACAGCATCGCCTCGGCGCGCTGCCGGGCCTCGGCGACCGTGGTCTCGGCGGTGTTGCGGGCCTCGGCGAGGATCTGGTCGGCGTTGGCGCGCGCATCGGTGAGCATTTTCTCCGATTCGGCCTTGGCCGTGCCGGTGAGCCGGTCGGCGGTGTCCTGCGCCAAGGCCAGCACGCGCGCGGCCTTCATGGCCTGCTCCTCGGTGCTGCCACCCGATTCCGCGGGCGCAGCGGCCACGACAGGCACCGGCTTGGCCGGCTCGGGCTCGGGCTCGGGCTCGGCGACGGGAATCGCCTGAGTGGGCTGGGACGCCACCGCTGTTCCGGCGCCGCCACCGGAGGCGAGCTCCTGATCGAGTTCCTCGATCCGCTGGCGCAAATCGGAATTCTCTTCGATGAGCCGTGTCAGCTCGGCTTCCACAAGGTCGAGGAAGGCGTCCACCTCGTCTTCGTTGTAGCCCCGCTTGCCGATGGGTGGCTTACTGAACGCCACATTGTGGACGTCGGCTGGTGTCAGCGGCATTGTTTCGTCCCCTCAAGTACCTGTCAAACGTTCTGGAAAGTGTAGAACGGAGTGCTACCCGTCGTGCAACTGCCGCCCATCCTGTCACACCAGAACCGAACGTTGCCGATTCGGCCAATAAACTGGAACGGATTTCTGACATTGACGCCAATGAAATCCCAACCCGCGGAAATTTGAAATTGCCGGCGCCGAATCGAGGCTAAAGCGTCGCCGAACCGTCGCCCGTCCGGAACCCGGATTCGAGCGCCGATTCGGCCACTAGGGAAGCGTTGCTGACGCGGCCGCGCCGAACGCCAGTTGCATCCCGATGAAGGCGACGAGCAGCAGCACCATGATGGACAGGTCGAATCGCACCGCGCCGATGGTGAGCTGCGGTATCAGCCTGCGCAGTAGCTTCACCGGCGGATCGGTGATCGACATGATGATCTCCAGGATCACCACGGTGACGCCGGTGGGATGCCAATCACGGCTGAACGAGCGGATGAACTCGACGACCACCCTGGCGATGAGCAGCAGCCAGAAGATGAACAGCGCGAACCCGAGAATCTGAAAGAACAGAACCAACGAAAGACCCGACCTTACCGATGAGATGTCAAGTGCCGCACACTTGACGGTCAACGTCAGCGTACCGACTGCGGCCGCGGGCACACATCTGCGTCAGGCGCGGTCCGTCCTGGCGGGCTGCGCGACCCGGCCGCACCACGCCGCGGCCGGCGCTACTGGTAGGCGTAGAAGCCGGTCTCGGCGATCCGCCGGCGCTCCTCGGGCGTCACGTCGACGTCGGCGGGTGACAGCAGGAACACTTTGGTCGCGACCTTGTCGAACGAGCCGCGCAGCGCGAACGCCAGACCGGCCGCGAAGTCGACCAGCCGTTTGGCGTCGGCGTTGTCCATCGAGACCAGGTCCATGATCACCGGGGTGCCGTCGCGGAACCGCTCGCCGATGGTCCGGGCCTCGCTGTAGTCCTTGGGCCGCAGCGTGGTGATCTTCGACATCGGACTGCCCTCGTCGAACAGCATCGCCATCCGGCGCGGGTCCATCGCCAGCGCCCCTCGGGTGGAGTTGCGCAGCCACGAACCGAAGCGTTGTTGCCGGGGCATGTCGGGACGCTCGTACTCGCGGGGGTGCACCGAACCGTATCGGGCCTCCTCCGCATACCCGCCGCGATACCCGGGTGGCGCATAGTCGGCCGGCTCGCCGCGCGGGTCCCGGAGGTCTTCGTAGTCGTGTCCCTCATAGCGGCCGTACCCGTCGTCGAAGCGCGGGCGCGGGAAACCGCGGGAGGGCACATGGTCGTCGTAGTACTCGTCGTCGTAATCCTCCATCGGGGCCATGCCGAAATAGGCCTTGACCTTATGCAGTGTGCTCATCGTGGTGACCCCTTCTAGCCCTGGGAAGGTTCTCGCAATGGTGTTGTCTGTGATGAAGATGTGACGACAGTGACTACTCAGGGTGACGGTAGCGGCCGTGGACCCAATAGCGCGGTACCGACACGCACACACGTCGAACCATGTTTGACGGCGATTTCGAAGTCGGCCGACATTCCGGCCGACAGCCCGACCGCTTCGGGATGCGACTGCAGAACTTGCCGGTGTTGCGCCTGGAGCCGATCGAAAGCCACCTCGGGTTCCCAGGTCAGCGGCGGGACGGCCATCAGCCCGACCAGTTCCAGGGATTCGGCGCCGGCGACCTGCGCGCACAGCTCGTCCACCGCTCCCGGGGTACCGATGTCGACGCCGCCGCGCGACACGTCCCCGTCGAGGCTGACCTGGACGTAGACGCGTAGCGGCTGCTGCCGACCCCCGTCTGCCAGCGCCCTGGTGACCGCCCGGTCGAGGGCGGTCACCAGCCGCGCGCTGTCGATCGAATGCGCGGTGTGCGCCCACTGGGCCACCGATCGGGCCTTGTTGCGCTGGATCTGGCCCACCATGTGCCAGTTGATGGGCGGCAACACCGTGCGCGGCGAGACGACCGCGAGCCGGGCGAGTTCGGCCACCTTTGCCGAGGCCTCCTGTTCCCGCGACTCGCCGACGGCCCGGCAGCCCAGGCGGGCCAGGATCGCGACGTCGGTGGCGGGAAAGAACTTGGTGATCGGGAGAAGTTCGATGTCGGCGATGTTGCGGCCCGCCGCGTCGGCCGCCGCCGCGAGCCGCGACCGCAGGGCGGCCAGGGCGTGCGTCAAATCCGCTTCGCGGGCGCCGCCGTAGCCCGCTACCGTCATGTCCTCCGCCACGGCAGTCATTCCATCCAGACCAGTGACGCCAGCCGGCCCGTCGGCGCCTCCCGGCGGTGGCTGAACAACATCGGGTCGGCCACAGTGCAGCGCGGGTCGACGTCGATCGACGTGACGCCCAGGTCACGAAGCCGGCGCACGATGCCGGCGCGCAGGTCGAGCCCGGGAGTTCCGGCCGAGGTGGTGGTGCGGCTGCCCGGGAGCGCCGCATCGACCTCGTCGGCCATCGCGGCGGGCACTTCGTAGTTGGCCCCGCTGACCGCCGGGCCCAGCAGCGCCGAGATGTCGGGGGGGCGCGCGCCCAGGCGCTGCATGGCCGCCACGGCGCGGTTCACGACACCGCGCTGCGCGCCCACCCGACCGGCATGGACCGCCGCGACCACCCCGGCACGCACGTCCGCCAGCAGCACCGGCACGCAGTCGGCCGTCACCACCGCCAGTGCCAGCCGGGTCGTGCCGGTCACCAACGCGTCGGTCTCGCCGACGGCGGCGTCACGCGGTCCGTCGACGACCTCGACGCGGTCACCGTGTACCTGGTCCATCCACACCACCCGGTCGGCACCGAGGCCGATGGCCGCGGCCAGGCGGGTCCGGTTGGCCGCGACGGCATCCGGGTCGTCGCCGACGTGGTCGCCGAGGTTGAAGGTGTCGAACGGCGGCTTGGACACACCGCCGGCGCGGGTGGTCGTCAATCGCCGGATCCGAAGGCTCACTCCACCAGTATCCGGAAGACGTTGGCCGCCACGCGACCCCGACACCGTTGTCTGTGGAGGTCGGGACCGCATTGTGACCTCCACGGCCTCAGCGGCGCATGAAGGGCGGCACGTCGACGTCGTCGTCGTCGCCGCCGATGTTCAGTGTCGACCCGTTGGTGTGTAGCGGCACGCTGACCGCGTCGACCGGCTCGAACAGCGTCGAGCTGAGCTTGCCCGCCTTCGCCGACTCGATCCGGTGGGACCCGCCGCCACCGGCCGCGGCGCCGCCGTCGGCGGCGTCACCCACAACCTGCCTGCGGCCCGGTCCGGCGGCGTCGAAGCCGGCAGCGATCACCGTGACCCGCACCTCGTCGCCGAGCGAGTCGTCGATCACGGTGCCGAAGATGATGTTGGCGTCCTGGTGTGCGGCATCCTGCACCAACGACGCCGCCTCGTTGATCTCGAACAGGCCCAGGTCGCTTCCGCCGGCGATCGACATCAGCACGCCCTGGGCACCCTCCATCGAGGCCTCCAGCAGGGGCGAGTTGATGGCGATTTCGGCGGCCTTGAGCGAGCGGCCCTCCCCGCGGGCCGAGCCGATGCCCATCAGCGCGGTACCCGCGCCGGACATGATGCCCTTGACGTCGGCGAAGTCGACATTGATCAGGCCAGGCGTGGTGATCAGGTCGGTGATGCCCTGCACGCCGTTGAGCAGTACCTCGTCGGCGCTGCGGAAGGCGTCCATCAGCGAGACGGCGGCGTCGCCCATCTGCAGCAGTCGGTCGTTGGGGATCACGATGAGCGTGTCACAGCTCTCGCGCAGTGCGCTGATGCCGTTCTCGGCCTGATTGCTGCGCCGCTTGCCCTCGAAAGAGAACGGCCGGGTGACAACCCCGACGGTCAACGCGCCCAGTTTGCGGGCAATGCTGGCGACGACGGGGGCGCCACCGGTGCCGGTCCCGCCCCCTTCGCCGGCGGTGACGAACACCATGTCCGCCCCGCGCAGCAGTTCTTCGATCTCGTCCTTGGCGTCGTCGGCGGCCTTCCGGCCGACTTCGGGGTCGGCACCGGCGCCGAGCCCACGCGTCGAGTCGCGGCCCACGTCGAGTTTGACGTCGGCGTCGCTCATCAACAACGCCTGCGCGTCGGTGTTGATCGCGATGAACTCCACACCCTTGAGACCCTGTTCGATCATCCGGTTGACGGCGTTGACACCGCCGCCACCGATACCCACGACCTTGATGACGGCGAGGTAGTTGTGCGGGGGGGTCATCATTCGTTTTCCTCCCTGATGGGCTGGTGTCCCGGCCGGGGATCTCCCCGTAGGCTGCTCCGGATGGTGGCGGGGCGCCCGCCTGGCAAACCCTTAACCTCTACCTCAGGATTAGAGTTATGTCAGGTAGTCCCGCGCAAACAGAACGGTATGGGTACGACGCCCGCTAACCCCGCAGGCGCGCCGACGCGCGACACGGTTTTTTTCTCCCGGGAATGCGTGCCGCCGGGGACGTATTCGCCACGGCGCTACTTGACGGTCGGCAGGTCCGGGCTGGACACGTCGTAGATCCGCCCCGGCTGGGTCAGCAGCGCGGCGAGCTTTTCGGCCTTCTCAGCGGTACGGTCGGTGGTCCCCCAGATCACCACCCGGCCGTCGCCCAGCGTCAGGGTGATCGAGGACACCGAGGGGACCGCGGCGCGGCTGACCTGGGCCACCACATCCGGGCTCAGCGCGGTCAACACCTGCAGCGCGGCCTTGGTCGCCGGGTCGCCCGGTCCGGGGCTGGCGACGTCGAGGTAGGGCAGCGCGGGTGGCGGCGGCGCGGTGGCGAAGTCGACGCCGTCGTGGTCGAACAGGTGCGGACCGTCCGGGAAGTCCACGACGGTCACCGGAACCCGCTCGACGATCGTGATCCGCAGCGCCGAGGGATAGTGCCGCTGCACGCGGGCGCTGGCCACCCGCCGGATCGTGGCCACCCGGTCGGCGACCTGCTCGGTGTTGATCTGCAGCAGCGGCGTTCCTGGCCGCACCCGCGCCACCGCCAGGACCTCTTCGCGGGTGACTGCCCCGGTTCCACTGACCACGATGTCACGGGCCGACATCGCTGGCGTGAAATACAGCACCAACCCCAGCCCGATCCCGACAACCACCAGCGCGACCGTGGCAAGCAGCATTTTCAGGCCCTGTACGACGCCCCGGGCCACGGGTTTGGGCTGGGCTGGTGCGTGCCCGCCGGCGCGGCGCTTGGCTTCGCGGCGCGCCTCCTCGATGACGGTGGCACGCGCCTGCGCGGCGCGACGCTCGGCCCGTTCCCGCCGGGCCCGCCGGCGCGGGCCCTCGAACTCGTCCTGCCCTCCGTCGGGTGCCGTCTCCTGGCCGCCGTCGGCCGACGGTCCGGTGACGGCGTCGCCGACAGCGAGACTGTCGGCGCCCTCGCAAGCCTCGACAGCCGACGCGCCCGGCGGAGGGTCCGGCTGGGTCATCGCGGCGCGCCCGGCCGGCCGGGCGCGCTACGGTTGGCCCGCACCCGCAGCGCCGTCACGATCTCGGGCCCCAGCAGTGTCACATCGCCCGCGCCCATGGTGACGATGACGTCACCGGGGCCGGCGGTTGCGGCCACCTCTGCGGCCACCGCGGAGAAGTCCGGCAGGTAGCGGACCGGCGCACCGACGTGCGCGGCGACGGTGGCGCCGCTGACACCTGCGAGCGGTCGCTCGCGTGCCCCGTAGACGTCGAGGACGAACACCTCGTCAGCGGCATCCAGCGCGTGACCGAACTCGACAGCGAAAGCCTTTGTGCGCGAATATAAGTGGGGCTGGAAAACCACGATGCAGCGACCCTCGCCGGCCTGGTCGAGCACCGTGCGCACTGCTGCCAGCGTGGCGCTGATCTCCGTCGGGTGGTGGGCGTAGTCGTCGAACACCCGCACCGGCGCGTGGCCGTCCGAGGACGTCCCGACCAGTTCGAAGCGGCGGCGCACACCCTCGAAGCCGGCCAGCCCGTCGAGCACCTCGTCGGCGGGGGCGCCGATCTGGGTCGCCGCCAGCAGCGCACCCAGCGCGTTGAGCGCCATGTGCCGGCCCGCCACCGACAGCCGCATCACGCGCGGGCGCGCCGCCGGGTCGAGATCCGGGGCCAACTGGATGTGGGCGACCGCATCGGTGCCCTGCTGGCCCCAGGACAGCAGCACGCCGGCCAGCGGCGCGCCGGGGCGGTCGGACACCGACCCGTAGCGCAGCACCCGGACACCGAGCTCGGCGCTGCGCTCGGCCAATGCGGCCGCACCGGGGTCGTCGGCGCAGACCACCAGCGCTCCCCCGGGCGCCAGCCGCTCCACGAAGGAGTCGAACACCCCGACGTAGGCGTCGGCGCTGCCGTAGAAATCCAGGTGATCGGTCTCGATGTTGGTCACCACGGCGACGTCGGGCCGGTACTCCAGCAGCGAGCCGTCGCTCTCGTCGGCCTCGGCGACGAAGCAGTCGCCGCTGCCGTGGTGGGCGTTGGTCCCGGCCTCGCCGAGCTCCCCGCCGACCGCGAACGACGGGTCGAGTCCGCAGTGCTGCAGTGCCACGATCAGCATCGATGTCGTGGTCGTCTTACCGTGCGTACCGGTGACCATCAGCGTGGTGTGCCCGTCCATCAGCCTGGCCAACACGGCGGGTCGCAGCAACACCGGGATCCCGCGGCGCCGGGCCTCGACGAGCTCGGGGTTGGTCTTCGGGATGGCGGCGTAGGTGGTGATGACTGCCGTGGCGCCGCCCGGCAACAGGTCCAGCGCCGAGGAATCGTGTCCGATGCGAACCAGTGCGCCCCGGGCCCGCAGGGCGTGCACGCCGCGTGATTCCTTGGCATCCGACCCGGAGACCAGGGCGCCCCGGTCCAGCAGGATGCGGGCGATGCCCGACATTCCGGCACCCCCGATGCCGACCATGTGCACCCGTTGCAGCTCGGGCGGCAGCGGGCGGGCGTTCACGACGCCCCTCCGGCCCCCCGGCCGGATGCCGATCGGTGGCGCGCCCGCCGGGCCCGGCCCGCGATGTCCAGCGCCGCCCGGGCGACCTGGCGCGCCGCGTCGGGATGGCCCACCCGGGCGGCGGCTGCCGTCATCGCCGCCAACCGCGGCGGGTCGTTGAGGAGCCCGGCGGCCTGCCGGGCGACCAGCTCCGGGGTCAGTTCGGCGTCGGCCACCACCATGCCTCCGCCGGCGTTGACCACCGGCAGCGCGTTGAGCCGCTGTTCGCCGTTGCCGATCGGCAGCGGGACGTAGACGGCCGGCAGGCCGACGGCCGAGACCTCGGCGACCGTCATCGCCCCGGATCGGCAGATGACCAAGTCTGCGGCCGCATAGGCCAGGTCCATCCGGTCCAGGTAGGGCACCGCCACGTAGGGCGGGTCGCCCGGCCCGGGACGACGGCGGTCGAGAGTGTTCTTGGGGCCGTGCGCATGCAGCACCGCGACGCCCGCGGCGGCCAGGTCGGCGGCGGCCCCGGCCACGGCCCGGTTCAGGGACACCGCGCCCTGCGAGCCGCCGAACACCAGCAGCACCCGCGCGTCTTCGGCGAAACCGAAGTGCGCCCGCGCCTCGGCACGCAGCGCCGCACGGTCCAGCGCGGTGATGGCCGCACGCACCGGCACACCGACAACTTCGGCGCGCGCCAGCCCGCAGTCGGGTACCGCCGAGAGCACCCGGTCGGCGGTGCGGGCACCGACGCGGTTCGCCAGCCCGGCTCGCGCGTTGGCTTCGTGGATCAGCACCGGGATGCGGCGGCGCAGCCGCGGCATCCCGCGCGCGGCGAGGTAGGCCGGCAGGGCGACGTAACCGCCGAACCCGATCACCACGTCAGCCTCCACGCCGTCGAGAACCGCGCGGGTCTCCCGGACGGCTCGCCACACCCGCGGTGGCAGCCGGGCCAGGTCCCCGCTGGGTTTCCGCGGCAGCGGTACCGGTGTGATCATCTCGAGGTGGTAGCCGCGCTCGGGCACCAGCCTGGTCTCGAGTCCGCGCGCGGTACCCAACGCGGTGATCCGGACCTGCGGATCCAGCGCGGCCAGCGCATCGGCCACAGCCATCGCGGGCTCCACATGCCCGGCGGTCCCGCCGCCGGCGAGCACGACCGACAAGGCGCCGGCGGGCGAGAGCCTTGGCCCCGGCCCGCCGGCGGACTTTGCGATGATGTCGTTCACCCGTAACGCTGACCTTCCAGTGCGCGAGCGCGCGCCGTTTGGCGCTGACCGGCGTGACGCTGGACAGATCCATGATGCCTGGCCCGCAGGCGGGCGTCCCCCCCAGCCTGCCGGGCCGGCCGGGTGGCCGGGCGCGGCGCCGCCTCGGAGATACGGGCGACTTTGCGCACGGGCGCCTTTGCCGTCTGCGCGCGGTCGCCCTTGCGATCCCGGAACGACTCCAGGCGGGTCGGCACGTACGGCTGCGGCAGCGGCAACCGGAGCAACCGGTTGACCTTGTCGTCGCGCCCGGCTCGCAGGGCGGCCAGCGCCTCCGGCTCGTGGCGGGCCGCGTTGGCCATGATGCCGATCATGAAAAGCGTTGTGGCCGTTGATGTCCCACCGGCAGAAATGAGTGGCAACTGGATGCCGGTGACCGGTAGGATTCCGACCACATAGCCGATGTTGATGAACGCCTGACCCAACACCCACATCGTCGTGGTGGCGGTCAACAGCCGCAGGAACGGGTCCGCCGACCGGCGCGCGATCCGCATCCCCGTGTAGGCGAAGAGCCCGAAAAGCACCAGCAGCCCGAACGCGCCGATGAACCCGAGCTCCTCGCCGACGATCGCGAAGATGAAGTCGTTGTGCGCGTTGGGCAGGTAATTCCACTTGGCCACGCCCTGGCCGAGGCCGTCGCCGAAGATGCCGCCGTGGGCAAGCGCGAACTTCGCCTGACGAGCCTGGTAGCCGGTGTCCTGCGGGTCGCTCTCGGGGTTGATCCAGGACCGCACCCGCTCGGAGCGGTAGCCGGCGGACATCGCCAGAACCGCGCCCGCGGCGAAGACCGCCAGCAGCGAGGTGCCGAAGACGCGAAGCGGCAGACCGCCGTACCACAGCAGGGCCAGCAGGATGATGCCCAGCGACACCGTCTGTCCGAGGTCGGGCTGGGCCACGATCAGCGCGAGCGAGATGACGGCGGCGGGCACCAGCGGAATCAGCATCTCGCGCAGCGAGGCCCGCTCCAGCCGCCGGGCCGCCAACAGGTGCGCACCCCAGACGGCCAGCGCGATCTTCGCCAGTTCGGAGGGCTGCATCGACAGCCCACCGACGACGAACCATTTGCGGGACCCGTTGGCCAGGTTGCCGATTCCGGGCACCAGCACCAGCACCAGCAAGATGACGGTGATCAGGTAACCGGTGAACGCGACACGGCGCAGCAACCGCACCGGCATTCTCAGCGCCACGTAAGCCCCACCGAGCCCGATGGTCGTCCACAGAACCTGCTTGCCGAAGATGACCCACGCCGATCCGTCGGAGTCGTAGGACCGCACACCCGAGGCCGACAGCACCATGATGAGGCCCAGCGTCGTCAGCAGCCCGGCGATGGCGATGATCAGGTGAAACGAGGCCATCGGCCGGTTTAGCCAGGCGCCGAACCGGTGGTGCGGCGCGAACTTTTCGACGTCGGCGTTCGCCTTGCTCGACAGCTTCCCTGTGTCGGCGTCGGCGGTGTCCGGCGTAGGCATGTCAGCCGTCGGACCGGTTTCGGCCGACTCGGCTTTCTTGCCCCGGCCCAGCAGCCGGGTCAGCGCGTTGTCCACACCCGCCTACCGGACGGCCGCGCGCACCGCGGCCGCGAATGCGTCGCCCCGGTCGGCGTAGCCGCTGAATTGGTCGAACGAGGCGCCGGCCGGCGCCAGCAGCACCGTGTCACCCGGCTTCGCCAGGTTGCGGGCCGCGGCCACCGCGGCCGTCATGACGCGAACACCGAGATCCCCACCCGCGCGTTTCACTTCTGCCACATCTATCTCAGAAATCACAGCAGTCGCATGCATACCAGCATCCTCGCCTGTCACAACCTGGACGACGGGGACATCCGGTGCGTGTCGCGATAACGCCTCTGCAACCTTCTGACGGTCACGGCCGATGAGCACCGCTCCGACCAGGCGGGACGCAATCCTGGCGACCTCCTGGTCGACCGAGGCGCCCTTCAGCAAACCACCGGCCACCCAGACCACCCGGGGGTAGGCCAGCACGGACGCCTCGGCGGCGTGCGGGTTGGTCGCCTTCGAGTCGTCGACGTAGGTGACGCCGTCGGCGACGGCGACGACCTCGGCCCGGTGCCGGCCGAACCGAAACGACCCGATCGCCTCGGCGATAGCCCCGGCGGACACCCCGACAGCGCGGGCCAGTGCGGCCGCGGCCAAGGCATCAAGCACCCCGACGGGGCCCGGCACCGGGATCGTCTCGGCCGCCACCAGCGCCAGGTCCGCGGCAAAGGCCCGATCGACGAGCCAGCCGTCGCGTACGCCGAGCTCGCCGGAACCCGGTTCGCCCAGCCGAAAGCCGGCCCGTACCGGTGCCGCCGCGGTCTCCAGCAACGCGGCCGAGCGGGCGTTGTCCAGCCCGACCACGGCCACCCGGCCGTTGAGCACCCGGGCCTTGTCGGCGGTGTACTCGGCCATCGACGCGTGCCAGTCGAGGTGATCCTCGGCGATGTTGAGCACGACGCCGGCCTCGGGCCGCAGCGACGGCGCCCAGTGCAGCTGGAAGCTGGACAGCTCGACGGCCAGCACGTCGGCGGGCTCGTCGAGAACGTCCAGCACCGGTCTGCCGATGTTGCCGCACAACACCGCGCGGCGCCCCCCGGCGGCCAGGATGGCGTGCAGCATCGACGTCGTCGTCGTCTTGCCGTTGGTGCCGGTAACGACGAGCCAGCGACGCGGTGGGCCGTAGTGGCCCGCGGCGTCAAGCCGCCAGGCCAGCTCGACGTCACCCCAGATCGGCACCCCGGCCCTCGCCGCGGCGGCCGGCACCGCCGTGCCGGGCGCGAAGCCGGGGCTAGTCACCACCAGCGCGTACGCCGAGATGCGGTGCGCGGCCGCCGAGGTGGACTCGGTCGCCACGCCCCGCTCGGCGTACCCGCGCAGCGCGGCCGGGTCGTCGTCGCACAGAGTCACCGCAGCGCCGAAGCGGGACAGCGCGGCCAACGCCGCCCTGCCCGTCACACCACCGCCGGCCACCAGGACGGGTACGCCCGGCGCCAAGGGAACCATCGCTTCTACGAACCCGCCCATCAGGCACCGATCGCGGCCAGCCACTCACCGTAGAACAGGGCCACCCCCAGACCGCAGGTGATCGCGGTCAGCAACCAGAAGCGGATGATCACCGTCGTCTCGGCCCAGCCGGACAATTCGAAATGGTGATGGAAGGGCGCCATCCGGAAAACCCGGCGCCCGGTGGTGCGGAAGATCAGAATCTGCAGCACGACGGAGCTGACCTCGGCGACGAACAGCGCACCCAGCACGACGGCGAGAACCTCGGTGCGGCTGGTGACCGACAGCCCGGCGATGATGCCGCCCAGCGCCAGCGATCCGGTGTCCCCCATGAAGATCTTGGCGGGCGCGGCGTTCCACCAAAGGAAACCGATGCACGCGCCGACGGTGGCGGCGGCCACGATCGCCAGGTCCAGCGGATCGCGCACGTTGTAGCACGCCAGGCCGGGCGCGGTGACGCACGCGTTGCGGTACTGCCAGAAGGTGATCAACACGTAGGCGGCGGTGACCATCGCCATGCTGCCGGCCGCCAGTCCGTCCAGGCCGTCGGTGAAATTGACCGCGTTGGACCAGGCGCTGACCACGATCACGCAGAACAGCACGAACAATGCCGGCGCCAGCGTGACGGTGGCGATCTCACGGACGTAGGACAGGTTCGGGCTGGCCGGCGTCAGGCCGTTGGCGTTGCGGAACTGCAACACCAGCATCCCGAACAGCACCGCGGCGGCGACCTGCCCGAGCGTCTTGGCCGTCTTGTTCAGCCCGAGGTTGCGCGACCTTCGGATTTTGATCAGGTCGTCGAGGAACCCGACGCCGCCCAGTGCGGTGGCCAGGCCGAGCACCAGCAGGCCCGACGCGGACACCCCTTCGCCGTCGAAGGCCAGGCCGGCGAGGTGCGTGCCCAGGTAGCCCGCCCAGATGCCGGCGACGATCGCCACCCCGCCCATCGACGGCGTGCCGCTCTTGGTGTGGTGGCTGGGCGGGCCGTCTTCGCGGGCCTGGTGGCCGAATCCCTGCTTGGTGAACAGCCGGATGAGCGCCGGGGTCAAGAGAATGGAAACGGTCAGCGCGAGCGCGACGGCGACGAGGATCTGTCTCACCGGCGGGCCTCGTCGCCGGCCTCGTCGGCCGGCGCGTCCCGGGCCAGGGCGTCGGCGAGCGCGCCCAGCCCGGCCGCGTTGGATGCCTTGACCAGGACGACGTCGCCGGGCCGCAACTCGGCCCGCAACAATGCCAGGGCGGCGTCACTGTCGGCGACTCTGAAAGCTCCCCTGTCGGCCCCCCTGTGGGCTCCGGCATCCCACGAGGCCAACCCGCCTTCCAGGACCGCTCCGTGGTGCATGGCGCTCATCGACCTCCCATTTCCCACGAAGACGAGTCGAGAGACATCTAAGCGCACCGCCAGCCTGCCGATGCGATCGTGCTCGGTTATCGCGTCCTCACCGAGTTCGGCCATCTCCCCCAGCACCGCCCAGCTGCGCCGGGGCTCCCGGGTCTGGTGGGCGATCCAGGCCAGCGCCTGAAGCCCGGCCCGCATCGAGTCGGGGTTGGCGTTGTAAGCGTCGTCGATCACGGTGACCGCGTCGGTGCGGGTGGTGACCTGCATCCGGTGCCGTGACCCGGGACCCGCGCCGGCCAGCGCGTCGGCGATCTGTTCGGGGCCGGCGCCGCACTCCAGCGCGACCGCGGCGGCGCACAGCGCGTTGGTGACCTGGTGGTCGCCGTAGACGCCGAGCCGGACCGGCGCCCGGATGTCGCCGGCATGCAACGTGAAACGCGGCCTGGCCAGATCGTCCAGCGACACGTCGCCGGCCCACACGTCGGCGGGTCCCGCGCGGCTCACCCGCACCACCCGGGCCGCGGTCACCCCTGCCATCCCCGCCACCACCGGGTCGTCGGCGTTGAGGACGACCACTCCTGACGACGGAACAGATTGCGGCAGTTCGGATTTTGTTCGCGCGATAGCGTCTCGGGAGCCGAACTCGCCCAAGTGCGCGGTGCCCACGTTGAGGACCACGCCGATCGCCGGCGGGGCGATCTGGGCCAGTGCGGCGATGTTGCCGGGGTGACGCGCCGACATCTCGAGCACCAGAAAGTCGGTGCGGCGAGTGGCGCGCAGGACCGTCCAGGGGTGACCCAGCTCGTTGTTGAACGACCCCGGCGGGGCGACCACCTCGCCCAGCGGCGCCAGCACGGCGGCCACCAGGTCCTTGGTCGAGGTCTTACCCGAGGACCCGGTGATGCCGATGATCGTCAGCCCGCCGGCCACCAGCTCGTCGGCCACCGCCCGGGCCAGCTTCCCCAGCGCGGCCAGGACCGCCGCGCCCGACCCGTCGGTGTCGTGCTCGAGCACCCCGGCCGTACCGAATCCCGTTGTGGATGCGTTATTTCGGGGTTCGATCACGATAGCGGGGACGCCGACCCGGCGGGCCGCCAGCACCGCGACCGCTCCTGCGGCCACCGCCGCGGACGCGTGGTCGTGCCCGTCGGAGCGGGCGCCGGGCAACGCCAGGAACAGCCCGCCGGGGCCGACGGCGCGTGAGTCGAACTCCACGGTGCCGGTGACCCGCAGCGCCGCGGCCTCCTGGGGCGAGATGTCGGCCAGCTTGCCGCCGACGATCTCGGCGATCCGGGCGACGGTCAGATCGATCATCGCGGAGTTTTCAGCGCGGCCAGAGCGCCGGCCAGCTCCACCCGGTCGTCGAACGGGCGGGTCTGCCCGGCGCCACGCTGACCGGTCTCGTGTCCCTTGCCGGCGATCAGCACGACGTCGCCGGGGCGCGCCCACGCCACCGCATGGTCGATCGCCGCCCGTCGGTCGGCGATCTCGACTGCTTCGGCGCCGCCGTGCGCCGCGCCGGTGAGGATCTGGTGACGGATCGCCGCGGGCTCCTCACCACGCGGGTTGTCGTCGGTGACGACGACGAGGTCGGCCAGTTCGGCGGCGATCTCGCCCATCGGGGCCCGCTTGCCCGGGTCGCGTTCGCCGCCGGCGCCGAACACCACCGCCAGCCGGCTGCCGGGCCTCTTGAGGGTGGACAGCACCGCCCGCAACGCGCCGGGCTTGTGGGCGTAGTCGACCAACGCCAGGAAATCCTGGCCGCGGTCGACCTGCTCCATGCGCCCGGGGACCCGGGTGTCGAGCAGGCCCGGTGCCGCCTGCTCCGGCGACACGCCGACCGTGTCCAGCAGGGCCAGCGCCACAAGGCAATTGGCGACGTTGTAGCGGCCCGGCAGGTTGATACCGACCTGGTGGTGCACGCCGGCGGGATCAGTCGCGGTGAACTGCTGTCCGCCGGCACCCAGCGGCGCCACGTCCGAGGCGCGCCAATGGGCGGGTCGTCCTTCGGAGCTCACTGTGACCGCCTCGCCGGCCAGCTCGGCCATCGCGCGCCCGGCGTCATCGTCGACGCACACCACGACGCGGCGCGCACGCAGCGGCGACGCGGGGTCGAACAGCACCGCCTTGGCCGCGAAGTAGTCGGCCATGGTGGGGTGGAAGTCGAGGTGGTCGCGGGACAGGTTGGTGAAACCGGCCGCCGCGAATCCGGTGCCGTCCGCCCGGCCCAGAGTGAGCGCGTGGCTGGACACCTCCATGACCACGGTGTCCACCCCGCGCTCGGCCATCGCGGCCAGCATGGCTTGCAGCGCGGGCGCTTCCGGAGTGGTCAGGGCACTGGGCATGTCGGCACCGTCGATGCGGGTGCCGATGGTCCCGATCAGGCCGGCGGTGCGGCCGGCGGCGCGCAGACCCGACTCGACCAGGTACGTGGTGGTCGTCTTGCCGCTGGTGCCGGTGATCCCGACGACCGTCACCCGCTCGGAGGGGTTGCCGTACACAGTGGCGGCCAGCACGCCCAGGACGCTGCGCGGGCCGGGGTGCACCAGCGTCGGCGTGGCAGCGGTCCGCTCGCCCATCTGTGCGGCACCGGCGGCGTCCGTGAGCACCGCGACGGCTCCGCGCCCGATCGCGTCGCCGGCGTAGCGGGCGCCGTGCGTCGACGCGCCGGGAAGCGCGGCGAACAGGTCACCGGGCAGCACCTCCTGGGCCCGCAGCGTCACGCCGGTGACCGGGATGTCCGGGGCGGCCCCGCCGCCGGCCAGCACCGCACCCACCTGGCCCGCCAGGGCAGGCAGTCGGGCACCCGCACCCCCGCCGGGTCGCAGCTCGGTGGGCTCCTGCACTTCCGGTCACACCTCCCTGGGATGCCACGTACTCACCATGATCAGCCATGACACCCTACCGACGCACACCGGCTTCGCCCCGGCTACCGCGCCCGCGGGATCATGGCGACGCCAGCAGCGGGAGGAAAATCGTGTCGACGATCTCTTCGATGGCTTCATCGGACAGCGGTCGCAACGTCATCAGGATTTCGTGACGCCAGAGGTCGGCGGGGAGCCGTCCGATGCGCTCGGTCACGCGTTCGCGGTCGATCTCGCCTCGATCGACGGCACGCTGGATCACCTCCTCCATGGCGGAGTCCCGGCCGCCCCGGACAAAGGCGCTGAGATCGGCCAGGCTGGTGCCGGTGTCGCGGTAGAAGCTGCCGAGATAGGTGTACACCTGCGCCGCCAACCCGATCCTGACTTTGTTCGCTTGCTGCAGCAGCCCGATGACGTCGCCACGCAGGCTGCCCGTGTCGGGAGCGACCACCACATCTTTGCCCGCCACGTACGCCAAGGTGGCGAGCACCAGCTCCTGCTTGCTGGACCAGCGCCGGTAGAGCACCGCGCGACTGGTGCCGGCCCGCGCGGCCACGGCGTCGATGGTGAAGCCGTCGTAGCCGCGTTCGGTCAGCTCGTCCCACGCGGCCGCAAGCAGCGCCTGTTCCAACGCGCGACCACGACGCCGCTGCGGGACACGCGTGTTAAGAGTCATTGCGTTTCCTAAAATCCGCACCTACAGTATTAGGGTACAATTCGTATCTTAAAGCTGGAAGGGCTGCTCCTGTGCGCATTCTCGTCTCCGGTGCCGGCATCGCCGGCCTGAGCACGGCCATCGACCTCGGCGACGACGGCCACGACGTGACCGTCGTCGAACGGGCCGACCACTTGCGGGTCAACGGCTCCCCCATCGACATCCGGGGCGAGGCCATCGCCGTCGCCGAGAAGATGGGCGTGCTCGACGACATCCGCGACCGACGCGTCGACATGAGCGAACGCGTCCAGTTCGTCGACGAGAACGGTCGCGTCGTGGCCGAACCGCCGTGGACGCAGATCAACGACTCCCCCGACGACGTCGAAATCCCCCGTGAAGACCTGACCGGCATCCTCCACGACCATCTCGGCCCCTCGGCAGAGCTGCGCTTCACCGAGTCGGTCGCCGAACTCGACGCCGGTGACCAGGGCGTGGACGTCCGGTTCACCTCGGGCGCCCAGGACCGTTACGACCTTGTCGTCGGAGCCGACGGGATGCATTCGGCGGTGCGCCGCCTGGTGGTGGGACCCGAACACCAATTTCTGCATCACCTCGGCTTTTATATCGCACTGGCCGAATTGACCAACGACATCCCGACCGGGCGCAACAACCCGATGTACAACTTTCCCGACCATCTTGCCGGCATCGCCACCTACAACGACAAAGCCCTGGCGGTCTTCACGTTTCGCTCGCCCTGGATCGAGTACGACTATCACGACCTCGATGCGCAAAAGCGGATCCTCGCCGGCGCTTTTGCGGGACACAGCGAATGGCGCATCCCCGAACTCCTCGACGCGGCGCTGGCCGATCCGGAACTTTACTTCGACTCGGTCAGCCAGATCCGGATGCCCGTCTGGCACCGCGGCCGGGTCGTCCTGGTCGGCGACGCCGCGCACTGCACCTCCAACCTGACCGGGCGCGGCACCAGTCTGGCACTGACCGGGGCCTGGTTTCTGGCCCAAGCCCTGCGCGGTCACCCCGACGACATCACCGGGGCGTGGGAGCACTACGAGCAGCACCAGCGACCGCGGGCCACCACAATCCAGGCGATGGCGGCACCCGGAGGCGACCGGCTGGTCCCGGCGACCCAGGAACAGATCGATGCCCGCAACCGCGCCTTCCGTACTGGGCACTAAATGCGGACGGCCAGCTCCAAACCCGTGTCGAGCGGCAGCGCCGTGCTGATGTCGTCGTTCTCCGGGGCACGCACGTAGTCGAGACACGTAGTCGAGATAGGCGTGATCGGGATCCAGGTTGACGTTGTCGCCGACGATCAGCGCGCCGGGCGCCAGCACCGGTTCACGTAGCTTGACCACCTGAAGATCCACGTCGGGCCAGCCGTCGAGCAACACGAATTGCACCGGGCCGCCGGACACCGGCAGCCTTGAGTCGGATCTGCGTGCCCACCTGCGCACCACGGCCCGATTTCTCGCCTTCGACGATGCCCGCGCGGTCGCACGCGGCGAGCTACCGCCCGGCGCGGACGTGGCTATGCTGGCCGAACGGCTGGTCGGACCGCTGCACTACCGGGTGATCGTGACGGGTGAGGCAGTCGACGACAGGTTCGTCGGCGCTCTCGTCGACGCCGTGATCGCGTATCCGAGATGACGTGCGGCGGCACAGATGAACAGTGTCCACCCGGCGAACATTGGTCGCTAGGTCGCTTGCAGGGTCAGCGGCGGTCCCGGGTCGGGTGACAGCGGCACATTCTCTCGCTGCATCAGCCAGCCCGCGATGTTGTGGAACAGCGGGGCCGCTGAGTGTCCCGGCGAACCGTCGGGGTTACGGTCCGGGTTGTCCATCATGATGCCGATGACGTAGCGCGGATTGTCGACAGTGGCCATGCCGGCGAAGGTGATCCAGTAGACGTCGTCGAAGTAGCAGCCGCAGCCCGGGTTGATCTGCTGGGCGGTGCCCGTCTTGCCTGCCATCTGGTAGCCGGGCACCGCGGCCGCCGACCCGGTGCCCTGCTGGTAACCCATCGGATCGCGCTGTACCACCGCTCGGAGCATGTTCCGCACCGTCTGGGCCGTGTGCGGCGACACCACCCGGACGCCTTCGGGGCGCGGCTCCTCGGTGCGGGTGCCGTCGGGCGCGATCGTCGCCTTGACGATGCGCGGCGGGATCCGCAGCCCGTCGTTGGCGATCGCCTGATACATACCGGTCATCTGCAGCAGAGTCATCGAAAGGCCCTGACCGATGGGCAGGTTGGAAAAGGTGCTGCCCGACCACTGGTCAATCGGCGGTACCAGCCCGGCGCTCTCGCCGGGCAGTCCGACGTTCGTGCGCTGTCCCAGCCCGAACTTCTCGACCATGTCGTAGAAGCGCTCCGGGCCCACGCGCTGCGCCAGCATCAGGGTGCCGACGTTGGACGACTTCCCGAACACGCCGGTGGTGGTGTAGGGCATCACGCCGTGTTCCCAGGCGTCGTGCACGGTCACCCCGCCCATGGTGATCGAGCCGGGCACCTGCAGCACCTCGTCGGGATCGGAGAGCCCGTACTCGATGGCCGACGAGGCGGTGATGACCTTGTTCACCGAGCCCGGCTCGAAAGGCGAGGACACCGCCGGATTGCCCAGCTGCCGATCGCCCTGCCGCCCGATGTCCTGGGAGGGGTCGAAGGTGTTGTCATTGGCCATGGCCAGCACCTCGCCGGTTTTGGCGTCCAGGACGACGGCCGAGACATTGTGCGCCCCGGACACGTTCTTGGCCTGCTGGACCTGCTGCTGCACGTAGAACTGCATATCGTCGTCGAGGGTCAGCTGCACGGTGGAGCCGTTGACCGCGCGGTGCCGGTTGCGGTAGCTGCCGGGGATGACGACGCCGTCGGATCCACGGTCGTAGGTGACCGAACCGTCGGTTCCGGCGAGTTCGGCGTCCATGGACTCTTCCAGTCCCAGCAACCCATGGCCGTCCCAGCCGATCCCGCCGACGATGTTGGCCGCCAGCGATCCGCCCGGGTATTGGCGCAGGTCCTGTCGTTCGGAACCCACCTCGGGGTACTTGTCGGAGATCGCACCGGCAACGGCAGGGTCGACGGCGCGGGCCAGATAGACGAACGACTCGTCGCTTTGCAGTTTCTTCAGCACGGTCTGCTGGTCCGGCTTGTTGCTCAGACGCGCCGAGACCTCCTTGGCGATGTCACGCAACCGCTGCTGCGGGTCGGGAGCCGACGAGTTCTTGGCCTTGGCCTCTTCCAGCTGTTTGCGGATCCGCTTCGGCTGGAAGGTCAAGGCACGCGACTCGATGGTGAACGCGAGCTGATCGTTGTGGCGGTCGATGATGCTGCCGCGCGCCGCTTTCTCGACGTCGGTGACCCTGAGCTGTCCGGCCGCCTGAGCGCGCAACGCCGGGGCATCGGTCACCTGCAAGACGAACAACTGCGCCGCGACGATCAACGTCATCACCAGGATGACCGCGTTGCCGGCGCGGTGCCGGGCGACGAACGACGCGCCTCGCGTCCCTACCTCGACGAGCTGACGGGTACGCCGCGCCCGCGCCGAGTGGCCGGCCGGGAGCCCGCCCGGCCCGGAAACCGCTCCAGATTTGGCGCCGCCCTTGGACGTGCGGAATCGCGCCGGTTCTCGCGCGTCCCCGGCCTTGTCGGCTTTGCGCGCCGCGCCGGCTCGCTTGGGCCGCCGGGGCTCTTTGTCGGATCTGCGGGGACCACGGCCCGGTCGCGCCGACTGCGACCGGCTGGTCCGCCCGGGCTCGCCGCCGCTCATCCGGGCGCACCCGGAGTCGCGACGGGGGGCGCGAACCGTCCCGCGGTGGCGGGCTGCGGCGCCGGGGCGCCGGGGACGGCGGGAACCGCGGCCTGGGGGGCTTCGGGCGCCGTGCCCAATTGCAGCGGAACCGCAATCTCGGCGGGCCCCGAAGCAGGCAAGGGGGGCACACCGGGGGCCGGCAACCCTGGTGTCGGGCCCGCACCCGCCGGCTGCCCGGGCGCCGCGACCAACCCCGGGGGTTGCCCGGTCAACGGCACCCCCGGCATGCCGGGCGGCATCGGCGGCGCGGCGGGCAGGTGCTGGCCGCCGACGGTCGAGGAGCCGTCCGGGACGCGCAGCAGCATCTCGGGTCCAGGCCGGGCCGGCGACGCCGGGTCGCCGGGGACCGGCTCTATCCGGACCGGGACCTCCGGGGACTGCTCCGGCCGCGGGGCCGGAGGGCCCTCGTCGGGAAGCTTGGCGTTCAGCGGCGGCGGCGGAACGCCGTCGGCAGGTTTGGGTGTGCCCACGACCACCCAGTTACCGCCGGGGTCCTGGACCAGGTGGGCGGTGTCCCGGGTCGGGATCATGCCCTGCTTGCGGGCCGCCTCGGCCAGCGCCGGCGCGGACTCCGCCTCGCGCACATCGCGTTCCAGCGACTCCTTCTGCTGCTGCAACAAGCGGTTCTTCTCGCGCGCATGGCTCAGCTGATAGGACCGCTCGGCCGAGGCGGTCGACAACCACAACGTCAGGCTCAGCCCGAGGCCGAGCGCACCGATGACCAGAATGACGAACGGGACCCTGCCGAGCAGGGTCCGGGGCCGCAGGTCGACCGCTGCCAGTCGCGCCGCCAGCCGCTCCGTCAAGCGAGGCCGGACAGCTTTGGGCGCCTTGGCTTTCCGCGCCTTGGCCCGAGCCTTGGCCTGACTGGCGCTCTTGGCTCGCACCGGCCGATCCACCGGCCGCGGGACAGGGCTGGTCTGAGGTCCGGATTTTGGTGTACGGCCCTCGCGGGGGGGCGCCGGGGCCTTGCCCGGCCTGGTGCTGTGCACCGACTCGGCCGCGGCGCGTCTGCCGTTGCGGACGGAACCGCCGGAGCCGGTGCCCGCACTCCGGCGATCGATGCTGCCACGGCGTTTCGGCGTCTCGCGTCTGGTCTTCATGAGTCGCCCTTCCCGATTGTGTGCCGTGCCGCTTCCCCGTCCTGCACCCGCTGCAGGGCCCGTAATCGCACCGCGGCGCTGCGCGGATTACCTTCCATCTCGACGGCACCGGCGCGTTCGGCACCGCGTGTCAACGACCGGAATCGAGGCCCGTGGCCGGGCAGTTCCACCGGCAGGTCGATCGGGGTGCGGGTGGCGACGGCCGCCGCGAAGGCCCGCTTGACGATCCGGTCCTCCAGGGACTGATACGACAGCACCACGATGCGTCCGGCGCCGACGAGGGAGTCCAGTGCGATCGGGAGAGCGCGGCGCAACGAGTCCAGCTCGTCGTTGACCGCGATGCGCAGCGCCTGGAACGTCCGCTTGGCCGGATGGCCACCGGTGCGCCGCGCCGGGGCCGGGATCGCTTGATAGAGCAGCTCCACCAGCTCCGCGGTGGAGCTGAACGGAACGCGAGCGCGCCGGCGCACGATGTGGGCGGCGATGCGGCGCGCGAACCGCTCCTCGCCGTAGCGGTGCAGGATGTCAGCCAGCGCCGCCTGGTCGTAGCTGTTGACGATGTCGGCTGCGGTCAGCGGCGATGCTGGGTCCATCCGCATGTCCAGCGGCGCGTCCTGCGCGTAAGCGAACCCGCGCTCGGCGCGGTCGAGCTGCATCGACGACACACCGAGATCGAAGAGCACGCCGTTTACCGATTCCCTCTCCGGACAGCCGGATTCGGCCAGCGCGACGGCCAGGCCGTCGTAGCGGGTGTGGACGAGCGTGACCCGGTCGGCGAATCGGGCCAGCCGGGCGCGGGCGATGTCCAGGGCGCCGGGATCGCGGTCGAGACCGATCAGCCGCAGTCCCGGCAGGTCGGTCAGGAATCGCTCGGCGTGGCCGCCGGCGCCGAGCGTTGCGTCGACGAGCAGCGCTCCCGACCCGTCCGCGGCGCAGCGGGTCAATGCGGGGGTCAGCAGCTCGACGCAGCGGTGCAGCAGGACGGGAACGTGTCCGTATTCGTCCGAATCATCAGCCACCGCAACGCCTCCCCGGGTTGGACGACGGCCGTCGACCGCACGGACCGGATCCGAGAGCACCCCTGCACCGAGGTCCCTGTCCGAAGACACGAACCTGGCGTTGGGGAAGTACGCCAGGGTCGGTTCGGGCAGAGGCCACGATGCACGGGCACGCGCCTCAGGTCTCGTGGTGATCGCAAGCGCGGCGGAGCCGGGCGCAGCGGGTCGCCACGCATCAGATGATGTCGCCGAGTGCTTCATCGCTGGCCGCGGAGAAGTTCTCTTCGTGTGTCTGCTGGTAGTCCTGCCAGGCCTGCGCGTCCCAGATCTCGAGGTAGTCGACCGCCCCGATCACCACACATTCCTTGGACAGGTTGGCGTAACGGCGGTGATCGGCCGATAACGTGATGCGGCCCTGCGCATCCGGATGCTGTTCGTCGGTGCCGGCGGCGAGATTGCGCAGGAACGCCCGGGCTTCGGGGTTGCTGCGCGACGTTTTGCTGGCGCGGCGGGCGAGCTGTTCGAACTCCGCGCGTGGATAGACGGCCAGGCTGTGATCTTGGCTCTTGGTGACCATCAACCCCCCTGCCAGCGCGTCGCGAAATTTGGCGGGCAACGTCAGCCGCCCCTTGTCATCGAGCCGGGGCGTGTAGGTGCCCAGAAACACCTGCCCACCTCCCGCCCGGAGCGGTTCGACCTCACCCGAACACTGCCGTCACCATACCCCACAATCCCCCACTTTGCCCCATTCCTAGGGTGTGGTCGGCACGTTTTCCGGGATATTTGCCACCCGGGACCAACCGGACGGGTCGAGAAGACACGGCGTGATCCGGCAGCGACATCGGAAAACCGCATTTCAAGGGCACTATACGGCGAGTGGGGCAAAGTGGGGGGAAGCTGTTCAGTCGGCTCGGACTCGGTTCGGACGCGGTTCGGCCTCGAATCGGACATGGCCGCAAGGGATTCCGCAAGGAAAAAGGCGTAGCCGGATGACTACGCCTTCACGAAGTTGTACGAAATCGGCACCGCCTCGCCAGCGGCGATTCCACTACTCGTCGAAGCGACGACGGAACCGGTCCTCCATGCGACTGGTGAACGAGCCCCCGCCACCCCTGATACGGCGCGGCCGCGGTGACGCTGGTCCGGATCCGGGGTATTCCGGCAGGCCCCCCAACCGGGGCCCGGTGATGGCGAACACCACACCGGCGAACATCACGACGAAGCCGAAGACGCTGAGGATCGGGAAGTTTCCGATCATCGTGGACTTGAACGCAACACCGCAAACCAGCATCGCCAGGCCCAGGACGAACAGTGCCGCGCCCTTCACGCGCCGCCGGGCGGTGGGCGCGTGGAGCCCTCCGCCCCGAACGCTCGACGCGAACTTGGGGTCTTCGGCGTAGAGAGCGCTCTCGATCTGATCGAGCATCCGTTGCTCATGATCGGAGAGTGGCATTCGTCCCTCCTTGCCGACAGGTTGGCACGTGGATACCGATAACACGCGGATGCCCGTTTCCGGGGGCAACTAACTCAGATGATACGAGGTCGATCTGCGCGTTACCACTGGTTCGGCGGCGATTCTATCGCGGGTTGGCCAGCAGACCGGGCGAGGCGACATCACTGGTGGGCTACCACTGCCCTGCCGGGGAGGAGTTTCACCGCTTGCTAGCCGTGACCCCTCAGCGACCGACGGTGCAGGAGTCCGATAATGGCCGTGAGGCGGGCTCTGGAATTGGCTTGACACGCTGGAATGCGCCGCCACTGTTGGGCGACGGATCAGGAGGACACCGCGAGTTGCCGACCTTCCTCATCGATCTGCCGCCCACCGACATGGAGCGTCGTCTCGGCGACGCGCTGGGCGTGTATGTCGAGGCGATGCGATACCCGCGGGGCACCGAGCAGCAGCGTGCCGCGACGTGGCTCGAACACCTGCGGCGACGTGGCTGGCAAGGAGTCGCCGCGGTGGAGGCCGGCAAGACCACGTCGCGGGACGGCGTCGCCCCGGGCGCCCGGCTGAGCGATGCGCCGCTGGTCGGCGTGGCCTACGGCTACCCCGGGGCGCCCGGGCAGTGGTGGCAGCAACAGGTCGTGATGGGTCTGCAGCGCGGCGGCTCGCCCCCCGAGGTGATCGCAGGCCTGATGAGCAGCTACTTCGAGCTGACTGAACTGCACATCCATCCCCGCGCTCAGGGGCGAGGCCTCGGCGAAGCGTTGGTCCGGCGGCTGCTCGCCGGGCGAGGCGAGAGGAACGTGCTGCTGTCGACTCCGGAAACCGACGACGGGCCCAACCGCGCCTGGCGGTTGTACCGGCGACTGGGCTTCACGGACGTCATTCGCGGCTACCATTTCGCCGGCGACCCCCGCGCGTTCGCGATCCTGGGCAGGGCGCTGCCCCTTCAGTGATGGCCCCCTCGAACGAAACACCGCCACGCCCCCGCGGCGACCCTCACATCCGCCACGCCGCATCTGGCACGATGACCTGGTGCGCGCTGGATCTCCCCCGATTCCCGCCCGAGGATTCACCGCTCGGCGGCGCCGGGTGCTGGCCGCGGCGATGCTGCTCCTGCTGGTCCCGCTGGCCGCCGGATGTCTACGCGTCAGGGCGTCCATCACCATCTCGCCCGACGATCTGGTGTCCGGCGAGATCATCGCCGCTGCAAAACCCAAGACGCCCAAGGACACCGGCCCGCAACTGGAGAACAACCTGCCGTTCGCCCAGAAGGTGGCGGTGTCCAATTACGACAGCGACGGCTACGTGGGGTCGCAGGCGGTGTTCTCCGACCTGACGTTCGCCGAGGTGCCACAGCTGGCGGAGATGAACAGCAACGCCGCGGGCGTCAACCTGTCGTTGCGCCGCAACGGCAACCTGGTGATCCTGGAAGGCCGAGCCGACCTCACCTCTCTCACAGATCCCGATGCCGAAGTCGAGTTGACCGTCGCCTTCCCGGGGGTGGTCACCTCCACCAACGGCGACCGCGCCGAGCCCGACGTCGTCTCGTGGAAGCTCAAACCGGGCGTGGTGAGCACCATGACCGCCCAGGCGCGTTACACCGATCCCAACACGCGGTCGTTCACCGGGGCAGGCATCTGGCTGACCATCGCATCGTTCGCCGCGGCCTTCGCAGTGGCGGCGCTGGCCTGGTCAAGTCGCGACCGCTCACCGCGGTTCAGCGGCCCGCGCGACCAACCGCCGACCTAGAACGTTTCGCCCGGTGACCAGTAGGCGAGCATCTCGGCGAACGCCTGAAAGGCCGGGGCCGACACCCCGTACGTCGCCTCGAAATGGATGCTGAGCGGAAAACCGAGGTCGGCGACGCCGTCGATGACGCGCTTGTACAGGTCGACCATTCGCCGGCGCTTGCGCGCCGGGTCGCAGCCGGCAAGTTCCTTCACGAACTCCTGCTCGGCGGCCACCGCCGCGTTACCCGGGTCCTGGATGAGCCAGTTGATCAGCCCGACGCGACCCTCCACCTTCGGCACGAAGCCGAAAGACAGCAGGACCTCCGGCCGGTGGTCGGTTCTTCGGGCGAACTCCGTTAAAAACCCCACGATCGCGTCTGAGTACAACAGCTGGGTCATGCCGTAGGTCGCGCCCTGAGCGCACTTGAAGGTGAAACGGCCCTGTTCGCCCTCGCGGGTGGGGATCAGGATCACCCCGCGGTTGCTCACCAGCTCCCGGTAGATGGACAGTGCGTCCGTCGGCGCGACACCGGAACCGTCGCCGTCGCTCATCGTGCGCGGCACACCGACGAACACCACACCCTCCATGCCGGCGTCGCACAGATCGGTGAGCCGCCGCCGCAGCGCGGATTCGTCCATGAAGGCGGTCACCTGCGTGCACAGTCCGCGCAAGCCCGGCAACTCCGGCTTGATGATCGACCAGAAGTCCAGCACGTCGAGCTTCGGCTTCATCGGGACGGGACGGTCGTCGTCCTCGGCGATCATGCCGGGGATCATCACGTGCCGGATCCGGCCCTCCAGTCCGCTCTCGACCGAGCACTGCACAACTTTTCGCACATCGTCCAGCGCCCGTTCCCGACCGTCCTCCACGTTGGGCGGCACCAGTTCCAGGGCGATGGTGTTGAGGGTCACGCGGCTCCTCTGCATCAGTCAACGGCTGCTCCGGCGTCCCCGGACCGGACGGCGCGGGCCTAGGTCCGGACCCCAGCCAGCATAAGCGGGGAGGCACCGCCGACGTGCGCGGGCAATCTCGCCAGGGCACACGGGGCCAGCCTGAGCGACTCCGGGCGCCGCGGCGACATACACTGTCGGGCCTGGAACAAACACCGCGTCGGGCCGAGCAGAAAGGGGCGCCGCGCTGAGCGTCGAAGCAACGGCGACGGCCGAATTGGCCGGCGCCATCACCGACCGACTCCGGCGGTATCTGTGCGAGCGGCGCATCGAAACCGCATACATCGGCGACGACTACGGCGCATTCATCACCACGCTCGAGGATTTCGTTCTCGGGGGCGGGAAAAGGCTGCGGCCGGCCTTCGCTTACTGGGGTTGGCGCGCAGTGGCCAGCGAAGATCCCGATCCCGAAGTGCTGCTGCTGTTCTCCGCGCTGGAGTTGCTGCACGCCTGCGCGCTGCTGCACGACGACGTCATCGACGACTCCGCGACCCGCCGCGGCAGACCGGCTGCCCACGTGCACTTCGCCGAAATGCACCGCAACCGGAGCTGGCGTGGCTCCCCCGACCGATTCGGGCTGTCGGCGGCGATCCTGCTCGGCGACCTGGCGCTGGCCTGGGCCGACGACATCGTGTTCGATGCGGACCTGGCGCCCGACGCCCAGCGGCGGGTCCTGCGCGTATGGGCCGACATCCGGACCGAGGTGCTCGGCGGGCAATACCTCGACATCGTCGCCGAGGCCAGCGGCGCCGAATCCATCGCATCGGCGATGAACGTCGACACGTTCAAGACCGCCAGCTACACGGTGGCGCGGCCACTGCAACTCGGGGTGGCCGCGGCCGCCGACAGACCCGACGTCCAGGACACCTTCGAACAATTCGGGGTGGACCTCGGCATAGCGTTCCAGCTGCGCGACGACGTGCTGGGCGTGTTCGGGGACCCGTCGGTCACCGGCAAACCGTCCGGCGACGATCTGCGGGCAGGGAAGCGGACGGTGCTGCTGGCCGAGGCTGTCGAACTGGCGGACAAGTCCGATCCGGCGGCTGCCCGGCTGTTACGCAGTGCGATCGGCGCGCAGCTGACCGACGCTCAGGTCAGCGAACTGCGCGACGCCATCGAGGCGGTGGGAGCGCTGCAGGCGGCCGAGCGGCGCATCGCCACGCTGACACAACGGGCGCTGGCCACGCTGGCATCGGCACCCGTCAGCGCGGCGGCCAAAGCGGGGCTGTCCGCGCTGGCCAGGATGGCCACGAACCGGTCCGCTTGAGCCGATGGAAACCCCGTCGAGTCCGATGCAGACCCCGGCCGCCGGCTCTCCCACGGCGCAACACCTCTGCAACCAATGGTTCGCGCGGCTGCTGGCCTTCGTCGCGGGCCCGCAGTCGCGACCGGCAAAGCTTGGGTTCCTGGGCTCCGCGCTGATCACCATGGGCGGGCTGGGCGCGGGCAGCACCCGCCAACACGACCCACTGCTGGAGTCGATCCACATGTCGTGGCTGCGCTTCGGGCATGGGCTGGTGCTGTCGTCTGTGGTGCTGTGGGCCGGCGTGGGGCTCATGCTGATCGGGTGGCTGGCACTGGGCCGGCACGTGCTGGCCGGCGACGCGACCGAATACGTGATGAAGGCCAGCACCGGGTTCTGGCTGGCGCCGCTGCTGGTGTCCGTGCCCGTGTTCAGCCGGGACACCTATTCCTATCTGGCACAGGGGGCGCTGCTGCGCGACGGCCTGGACCCTTACGCGGTGGGCCCCGTGGCGAACCCGAACTCCTTGCTGGACGACGTCAGTCCCATCTGGACGATCACGACCGCGCCGTACGGTCCGGCGTTCATCCTGATCGCGAAATTCGTCACAGTCGTCGTCGGCAACAACGTGGTGGCCGGGACCATGGTGCTACGTCTGTGCATGTTGCCGGGGCTGGCGCTGCTCATCTGGGCCACACCCCGACTGACGCATCATCTGCGCACCGACGGCTCCATCGCGTTGTGGATCTGCGTCCTCAACCCGCTGGTGCTCATTCACCTGATGGGCGGGGTGCACAACGAGATGCTGATGGTCGGGCTCATGGCCGCCGGCATCGCCCTGACCTTCGGAGGCCGCCACCTGTCGGGCGTCGCGCTGATCACCGTGGCGAGCG
Organism: Mycobacterium sp. THU-M104; assembly: GCF_049197365.1. NCBI lineage: Bacteria > Bacillati > Actinomycetota > Actinomycetes > Mycobacteriales > Mycobacteriaceae > Mycobacterium > Mycobacterium sp. THU-M104. The sequence continues at coordinate 24,445 of NZ_JBMIOP010000013.1, read as the reverse complement.
CGGTCAAGGCCACCGCGGCGATCGCGTTGCCGTTTCTGGTCTGGGTGTGGATGCGGCACTTGCGGGACCGCCGTGGACTCCCCCCGGCGCAGGCGTTCCTGGCGGCCCTGGCCGCCTCGCTGCTCGTCTTCGCCGTGGTGTTCGGGATACTGTCGGCCGCGGCCGGTGTCGACCTGGGCTGGCTGACCGCGCTGGCCGGATCGGTGAAGATCATCAACTGGCTGACCGTGCCGACCGGGGCGGCCAACCTTATCCACGCCTGGGGCAGCAACTTCTTCGCCTTCGACTTCTATCCTCTGCTGCGCGTCACCCGACTGATCGGGATCGTGGTCATCGCGGCGTCGCTGCCGCTGTTGTGGTGGCGGTACCGCCGCGACGACCGCGGCGCGCTGACCGGAATCGCGTGGTCGATGCTGATCGTCGTGTTGTTCGTGCCGGCCGCGCTGCCCTGGTACTACTCCTGGCCACTGGCGGCCGCGGCGCCGCTGGCCCAGTCGCGGCGTGCGGTCGCCGTCATCGCGGCGTTCTCGGCGTGGGTGATGATCATCTTCAAACCCGACGGCTCGCACGGCATGTACTCGTGGCTGCACTTCTGGCTGGCCACCGCCTGCGCCGTGATCTCCTGGTACACGCTGAATCGGGCACCGGCGGTGCGGCCGGAGGAACCGGGTCGCGCAGCCGTCAGTACGCCATAGCCTGGGCCCGGCGCACGACCTCCCGCGCCTGATGCGCGTGCAGGGCGTCGACGGGACGGGCGTTGCTGATGGAATCCCGGCTGCCGTCACGGGTGATGGTCAGCGACGAGTCGGGGGTGAACAGCCACCGCAGGATCTCGGTCTGTCGGTAACCACCGTCCCGCAGGATGGTCAACAGCCCCGGCAAGCTCTTGACCACGTCCCCGGTGGCTGTGAAGAACACCTGGGGGATCACGACACCGCCATCGCGCCGCAGGGCGACCAGGTGGCCCTCCCGTAACTGCTGGTGCACCTTGCCGACCGGCACGCCCAACAACTCGGCGACCCGGGGCAGGTCGTACGTTGGCTCGTCGGGATCTATCACGTCATCGCCGGCCGGGATGCTGCCCACCGCGCCAGTGTATGCCCTGCTCGGCGCGTTGAGCATGAAGTCTTTCAACCGGGCGCCGCGACCGACCTACGATGGCCCCGTGGCAGGCGCAGGGACCGGGGAGCTGGACGGCACGCTGCTGGATGGCCGCTACCTCGTGGAGTCCAGAATCGCCAGCGGGGGTACCTCGACCGTGTACCGCGGCCTCGACGTCCGGCTCGATCGCCCCGTCGCGGTGAAGGTCATGGACGCCCGCTACGCCGGCGACGAGCAGTTCCTGACCCGCTTCCGGCTCGAGGCCCGCGCGGTCGCGCGGTTGAAGAACCCGGGACTGGTCGCGGTCTACGACCAGGGGATGGACGCCCGGCACCCGTTCCTGGTGATGGAACTCGTCGAAGGCGGCACGCTGCGCGAGTTGCTGGCCGAGCGCGGCCCGATGCCGCCCCACGCCGTCGCAGCGGTACTTCGCCCGGTGCTGGGCGGGCTGGCCGCCGCGCACGGCGCCGGCCTGGTGCACCGCGACGTCAAGCCCGAAAACGTGCTGATCTCCGACGAAGGCGAGGTGAAGATCGCCGATTTCGGGTTGGTTCGGGCCGTCGCGGCGGCCGGGATCACCTCCACCAGCGTCATTCTGGGAACAGCGGCCTACCTGTCCCCCGAGCAGGTCCGCGACGGCCCACCCAATCGGGCCGGCCCCCGCAGCGACGTCTACTCGACCGGAATCCTCACCTACGAGCTGCTGACCGGGCGCACGCCGTTCACCGGCGACTCGGCGCTGTCGATCGCCTATCAGCGCCTGGACGGCGACGTGCCCCGGGCCGGCGCGGCGATCGACGGCGTGCCTCCGCAATTCGACGAGTTCGTGCAGCGCGCGACCGCCCGCAACCCCGCCGACCGATACGCCGACGCGATCGAGATGGCCGCCGATCTGGAGGCGATCGCCGACGAACTCGACTTGCCGGCCTTCCGGGTGCCCGCCCCGACCAGCTCCGCCCAGCACCGAGCGGCCGCACCGCAGCACGGCCGGATGGCGGAGCGCGGGGCCCTCGGGCAGCAACAACCCGGCGCCGCACCGGTTCGCCAGCCCACCCGCCGGCTCACCCGCGGGTCCGGGGACCGGCCCGCGGAGCAACCCCCGGCCGAGCCGGACGACTACGAATACGAACCCGTGTCAGGGGAATTCGCCGGGATAGCACTGAGCGAGTTTGTGTGGGCCCGCCAGCGCGGCCGGCGCAGTGTGTTGATCTGGGTGGCGGTCGTGCTCGCCCTCACCGGGCTCGCGGCAACGGTGGGGTGGACGATCGGCAGCAACCTGAGCGGCCTGCTGTGAGGTGCCTAGTCGCGCAGCATCTCGGCGACCAGGAACGCCAGTTCCAGGGACTGCTGGGTGTTCAACCGCGGGTCACACGCCGTCTCGTAACGCCCCACCAGGTCGGTGTCCGAGATGTCTTGCGCGCCGCCGAGACATTCGGTGACGTTCTCGCCGGTGATCTCCACGTGGATCCCGCCCGGGTGGGTACCCAGAGCCCGGTGCACCTCAAAAAATCCCTGCACCTCGTCGACGATCCGGTCGAAGTGGCGGGTCTTGTACCCGTTGGACGACTCGTGAGTGTTGCCGTGCATCGGGTCGCACTGCCAGATCACCTGGTGACCGGTGGCCTGCACCTTCTCGACGATCGGCGGCAGTAGGTCGCGGACCTTGCCGTTGCCCAGTCTGCTGACCAGCGTCAGCCGGCCGGGCTGGTTGCGCGCGTCGAGCCGCTCGACGTATTCGACGGCGAGCTCGGGAGTCATCGTCGGGCCGATCTTGACACCGATCGGGTTGGCGATCACCTCGGCGAAGGCGACGTGCGCACCGTCGAGCTGGCGGGTGCGCTCGCCGATCCACACGGTGTGCGCCGACAGGTCGTAGAGCCGGGGATCGCCGTCCTCGCCCTCGGACAGGCGCAGCATGGCTCGCTCGTAGTCGAGCACCAAAGCCTCGTGGCTGGCGAAAATTTCGGCAGTCTGAAGGTTGCGGTCGGCCACCCCGCACGCACTCATGAAGCGCAGCGCGCGGTCGATCTCGGTGGCCAGCGCCTCGTATCGCGCCCCGGCCGGCGAGGTCGCGACGAACTCGCGGTTCCAGTCGTGCACGCCGTGCAGCGAGGCAAGCCCCGACGAGGTCAACGCCCGCACCAGGTTCATCGCCGCACTGGCGTTGGCGTAGGCCCGCACCAGCCGCGACGGGTCATGCTCGCGCGCGGCGGCATCCGGGGCAAACCCGTTGACCATGTCGCCGCGATAGGACTTCAGACCCAGCGCGTCGATGTCCGACGAGCGCGGCTTGGCGTACTGGCCGGCGATGCGGGCGACCTTGACCACCGGCATGCTGGCGCCGTAGGTCAGCACCACGGCCATCTGCAGCAGCGCCCGGATGTTGCCCCGGATGTGGGGTTCGGTGTTGTCGGTGAACGTCTCCGCGCAGTCACCGCCTTGCAGCAGGAACGCCTCACCCTTGGCGACTGCGGCCAGTTGTTCCTGCAGACGGGCGATCTCGGAGGGCACCGTCACCGGCGGCACGCTCTCCAGGACCGTGCGCATCGCGGTGGCCTGGCCGGCGGGCCAGCTGGGCTGCTGGGCGGCGGGCTTGGCCAGTGCGGCGTCGAGACGGGCGCGCAACTCGGCCGACAGCGGCGGCAGCGAAGGCAGCTGATCGACCGGGATGTCGACGGTCCAGTTCATCGCACCATGGTAACCGGCAACCGGAATGGGCAGTGCGGGGCTGATCAGGACGAACGCCGTCCACAGTGCGCCTCGCCGGCCGACGTGATCAGCCGGAAGCGACGCAGCTGATCGCGGGCGTCGACCAGCGCGTCATGAGCATCCCGCGACCGCGGCGGCAGCCGGGGGGATCCGCGGTCCTCCCAGAGCTGCCGCAGTTCGCGGGTGAAGCGGGGCAGCGCCCGCGGCAACTCCGGCATCGTGCCCCACAACTGGCACAAGGCCACGTGGTCGTAGGCCCCGATCCAGGCCCACAGCTCGATCGGGTCGGCGTCGGCGATGCCGGAGACGCCGAAGAACTCCTCGAGGTCCTCCCGGATCCGCCTTCGCGAGCGCCACAACTGCGAGGACGGGGGCGGCAGTTTGGGCAGCACATGCGCGCGCACCCAACTGCCGGCGCGTTCCGGATCGAATTCCGTGGACACCGCGTAGTACTCACGGTCGTCTTCGGCGACCACGCCGATCGAGATCAGCTCGATGCTGCGGCCGTCCTCGATGAATTCGGTGTCATAGAAATACCGCACCGCAGAAAGCCTAGGCGTGCGGCCGAGCGGCGGCGTCGCGGCTATCTACCTGCCGATCAGGATGGGGTCGGTGTTCGCGGGCGGCGGCGCGGGACGCACCTCGTTGTCGAGCCTGGCGTCGACCGTGCGTTCGTCGGGCAGACGCGGGGTGCCGGCGATCGCGCACTGCAACGCCAGCTTGGCCCGCACCACGGGACGCCGCAACGTCCGTTCCCGCCGCAGCGCGTGGCGCATCTTGTCCGGCCGGGTGGTGTAGCGCCACCGCGCCCACGGGGCGTGGGGGCGCGACAACCGCACCGCCCCGACGACGAGCAGCACGACGATGAACATGCCGAGCAGGCCGGTCCACACCTTGCCCTTGAGCACGACGATCACGGCCAGCGGCAGCGTCAGCGCCATCGCACCGCCCACCGCGAGCCGCAGCATCGTCGAATCGGTGTCCTGCCAGACCGGCAGGAAGAACATCAACGGATGCAGGCCCATGATCAGCAGGCCGGCCACGGCCACCGCGGCGAACACCGCGTCCACCGAGGTGCGCCCGTCTTCCGACCAGTACACATCGGAGAGGTGCAGGATCAACGCGTACTCATCGAGCACCAGCGCGGCGCCGACACCGAAAATTATTGCTGCGGCAATGAATTCGGGCTCATGGCCATCGACGGACAAGGTTATCAGTGTCAGTCCGGAGGCCAGCACCAGCACCACCCCGAACGTGACGTGGTGAATGTGCACTCCCCCGATGTGGACATTGCGCGGCTGCCACCATTTGGGTGGCCGGCCGGTCGCGGCGCGAAAGCGGATGAACCGGACGAAGGTTCGCGTGACGAAAAAGGTCAGGATGAAGGCCACCAGACAACACAGCAGCGGCAACCGGCCGCCGTCGTGGATGTCATGGGAGAACCACCGCGTGACCCTCGGCACGAACCACTGCAGCACACCCGAAACCTACGCCTGCCTGGCCGCAGCCGGCAGCAGCCGCGCTGCATCACCCGCTGCCCGGCCCAGGCACCGATTACGCTGTTTGGCGATATGAGTAGATCGCAGGCGCCCGACGCGGGCTTCGCCGACAGAAGTGGGCTCGGATGGGTGCTGGCGTGGGGATTGCTCTGGTTGGCGGCGGCCGCCGCGCTGGGCTACACGGCGTGGCGCCTTTTCGGGCACACGCCGTACCGCATCGACATCGACATCTATCAGATGGGCGGTCGGGCCTGGCTGGACGGGCATCCGTTGTATCGCGGGGAGGTGTTGTTCCACACGCCCATCGGGCTGAACTTGCCGTTCACCTATCCGCCGCTGGCGGCCATCCTGTTCAGCCCGTTCGCCTGGTTGCACATGCCGGCCGCCAGCGTCGCGATCACGTTGCTGACGCTGGCGCTGCTGATGGTGTCGACGGTGATCATGCTCACCCGACTGGACGTGTGGGAGACCTCGGCGGTACTACCCGGGCCGCGGTGGCTGCGGCGGCTGTGGCTGACCGTGCTGATCGTGGCGCCCGCGGCGATCTGGCTGGAACCCATCAATTCCAACTTCGCGTTCGGCCAGATCAACGTCGTGCTGATGACGCTGGTGATCGCCGACTGCTTTCCGCGGCGCACCCCGTGGCCGCGTGGCGTGCTGCTCGGGCTCGGGATCGCGCTCAAGCTCACGCCCGCGGTGTTCCTGCTCTATCTGGTGCTGCGCCGCGACAACCGTGCGGCGCTCACCGCGCTGGCGTCGTTCGCGGCCGCGACGGCCGTGGGTTTTGCGCTGGCCTGGGAGGACTCGTGGGAGTACTGGACCCGCACGGTGCACCACACCGACCGCATCGGCGCCGCGGCGCTGAACACCGACCAGAACATCGCGGGCGGCCTGGCCCGGTTGGGCCTCGGCGAGCATGAGCGTTTCGCGCTGTGGGTGGCCGCGAGCCTGCTGGTGCTGGCGCTGACCGTCTGGGCGATGCGGCGGGTGCTGCGCGCCGGCGAGCCGACGCTGGCGATCATCTGCGTCGCGCTGTTCGGGCTCGTCGTGTCGCCGGTGTCGTGGTCGCACCATTGGGTGTGGATGCTGCCGGCAGTGCTGGTGACCGGGGCCCTGGCCTGGCGGCGGCGCAACGCGGCACTGGCGGCCATCGGCGCCGCCGGGGTGGCGTTGATGGCGTGGACGCCGATCGATCTGCTCCCCAAGCACCACGAGACGACCGCGGCGTGGTGGCGCCAACTTGCCGGAATGTCCTACGTGTGGTGGGCGCTGGCGGCCATCGCCGCGGCAGGATTCACCGTCGTTGCCCGTGTCGGTGCGCCGGATTCGACCACACCGACGCTGACGCCGGTGTCGGCGGCCGGCTAGCCTGCGGCGGTCTCGGGGATGCGCGCGGCGTCACCGGCGGAGGCACCACCGGAGTCGCCACTCGACTCGCCGTTGTCACCTTCCTTGAGGCTGGCTGCGTAGATGTCGACGTATTCCTGGCCGGAGAGCCCCATCAACTCATAGATCACCTCGTCGGCGACGGCACGCTCGATGAACCGGTTGCCGGCCATCCCTTCGAAGCGGGAGAAGTCCATCGGCTTGCCGAAGCGGACGGTGACCCGGCCGAAACGCAGCATGTTCGTCCCGGGAGGGTTGACCGCGTTGGTGCCGATCATCGCCACCGGGATCACCGGAACCCCGGTGTGCAACGCCAGCCGGGCAAGGCCCGTCTTGCCCTTGTAGAGCCGGCCGTCCGGCGAGCGGGTGCCTTCGGGGTACATCCCGAGCAGCTTGCCCTGACCGAGCAGCCGTTCGGCGGTGTCCAGCGCCGCCTGCGCGGCGTCGGCACTCGTGCGGTCTATCGGTACTTGACCGACGGCGGTGAAGAACCAGCGCTGGAACCAGCCCTTGAGGCCGGTGCCCGTGAAGTATTCCGACTTTGCCAGGAAGGTGATCCGGCGGCGCACGACCAGGGGCAGGTAGAAGCTGTCCATGACCGCCAGGTGGTTGCTGGCCAGGATCGCCGGTCCGGAGTGCGGAACGTGTTCCAGGCCTTCAACTTTGGGCCGGCCGAGCAGGGAGAGCAACGGACCGAGAAGAACGTACTTGAATAGCCAGTACCACATGGCCCTCCCTCCCCGCCGGTCTTTTCCTGCGCCAACTGTACCCATCCGCGAGGCGGGAGACCACCTTCGACGCGGGCGGCTCACTCCTCGACAGTGACGGGGATGGACTGATACCGGGTCTTGGCGGTGCCTTCCCCCGCGTCCCGGCCGGCGCGCGTCGCATCGCCTGGTGGCGGCTCACCCCCGCTGCGCGGCCGGTCCGGGGGCGGCTGCGGTGACCGGCCGCCGTCACCACCGTCACCACCGTCACCGACGATGCCTCGGATCACCTCGAGCAGAGCGACGCTGTGGTCGGCGATCAGGGTGAGCAACGGGTGCTCCTCACCGGTGGCCAGCGCGGCCAGCGCACACACCGGGCACCAGACCTGCTGGCATCTGCCGGTTCCCTGCCCGCCGGCCGTCATCGCGGCCGCCAGACGCACCGCCGGGTCGATTCCGTCGAGAATCGCCTGGGCCAGCCTGCGCAGCTCGGGACCGACGTCGGGATGAGCCCCACTCATCTGGGCCACACCTCCGGGTCCGGCCGGAAACGAACCGTCAGCTCACTACCCCGAAGACGTGCGTCCAACACTGTGCAGCGGCGCAGTACGGACGCCAACCGAACCCGGCGTCGCAACCCGCCGACGCCGATGATCAGGTCGTCATCGACCCGCCCGAGGGTCAGGGCACCAGAATCGAGTTGGGGCAACGCCAGCCGCATCCGGTATGTCGACCCGAGTCCCGATCCGGATTCGAGATCCACCACCGGCCGCAGCGGACCCGGCGGCGCCGTCGTGCCCTGCCGGCGGGCATTGTCGAGCAGTGCGGCGAGCGCCCCGGGACCGATCGGCGCGCCTGACAGGTGGGGCGTGACCACCAGCGCGATGTCCCCCACGGCGGCGCCGAGTTCCTCCAAAGCGAGGCGTTGTTCGCAGATGCGTTCGGCATACCAGGAGAACGCCGGGTGGGCCGGCAGGTTGTGGTACTCGTAGGACTGGTCCTGTACGAGCGCCTGGTTGACGATCAGCTCCTCGACGCGCACCCCCATCAACGCCAGCGATCCCAGGATCCGGACCGCCTCAGCCACCACCACCCGCTCAGGGGTCAGCACCACATGCGCACCGACGAGCTCGCCGTCGGTCAACAGCGCGCCGAGCGCGTCGACACCCGTGCTGATGCGTTCCAGCAGTTCCATCACCGCCGCCGACCGGCTGTCGTCGGCGGCGATCGACAACCTGCGGTGGCGCGGCCATGCGCGCTCGGCATAGAGCCCGAAGGCGGCGGGCAGGGTCAGCATCCGCAACGCATCGGCCGTCGAGGCGCAGTCGACGACCACCAGATCCCAGCGCCCGGAGGACGCCAACTCACCGACGGCGTGCAGCCCGAGGACTTCCTGGACGCCCGGCAGTGCCGAAAGCTCTTCGGTGGCAACAGTGCTCAACTCGGATTCGGGAAAGCTCCGATCCACGGCGCCGACCACCTGCTGCCAGCGGGCCTCGAGCAGGGCCAGCGTGTCCAGTGCCAGCGCGTCGAGGAAACCGCCGCTCGTCTCGGCCCGCCCGGTCGGGGGTTCGGCGAACACCCGAACGGGCTCGTCGCGACCGCTGGGCGGGACCGGGACGCCCAGCACGTCGCCCAGCGAATGCGCCTGGTCGACGGACACCACCAGCACGCGCTGGCCTCTGAACGCGGCGGAGACCGCGGTGGCTGATGCCAGAGTGGATTTTCCTACCCCACCCTTGCCGACGAACAGACTGATACGGGCCGGGGCCGGCGCCCGGGCTTCGGTGGACTCACTCAGCCTCGACTCGTTTCTTCAGGTCCTTCAACGCGGTGTCGGTCAGCCTGCGCTCAGCCTTGCGTTTGAGCATCCCGATCATCGGGAGGGCGAGGTCAACCGACAGCTCATAGGTGACGTCGGTGCCAGAACCCTTGGGCGCCAGGCGATACGAGCCTTCCAGCGAACGCAGCAGTGAGCTGGAGACCAAAGTCCAGCTCAGCGATCGGCGATCTCGGGGCCACTGGTAGGACATGACCAGGGTGTCTTTGATGATCCCCGCGTCCATCACGAAGCGCGCCACCTTGGGGTAGCCATCGGCACCTCGCTCCTGCACCTCGGCTTCCTTGTACTCCGAGATCCAATCCGGGTAGGAATCGATGTCGGCGATGACCTTCAATATCGTGTCGGGATCAGCGTCGATGTGAATGGTCTGCGTCGTCTTCTCCGCCACCTGACTGCTGCCTCTCTCCCACGAACGAGTCGGCCCGCTGCGGGGCTGCCCCGGTCTCCGGCCCGAAACGGTACTCTCCACGCCGGACGTTGAGCGTCAAACTGCCGGAGAAACCCCGACCGGGCGTGACCTTTCCAATGTCGCCTTGAGCTCGAAAGCCATGTTCTTGCCCGCGACCCGGCGGCGGTGGATCACCTTCGCCAGGTTCAGCTTGGCCAGCTGCCAGGCCGCCAAGCCGGTCGGTTCGGCGTGCAGGAAGTAGTGCAGCACCACGCCGTCCAGCCCGTCGGCCAGGGGCTCCAGCCAGATCTCCATGGTGCCGGTCAGCGCGCCGGTCACGGTCCAGCGGATACCCTTGTCGGCGCGATCCTCGACGACCTGCAACCGCAGGTCAGGCCACCAGCGCCGCCAGTTCGACGGATCGGCGATCGCGGCGCCGATCCGCGCGCCGTCGGCGGCGACGTACGTCTCGTCGGCGATCTGGATGCTGTTCACCGTCCCAGCTTCACACACCCGCGGCCTGGCGACCATCGCCGGGCCGGGCCGGGCGCAGAAAAGCCCGCATTAAGCTGGGTGCAACAAGCCGGACCCGGCAGCACTAGCCAAATCGAGGTCAACACAGTGCGTGAGTACAGCGTTCCCGCCCGCTTCTCCGTAGGCGAGCACGACAACGTCGCGGCCATGGTCTTCGAGCACGAGCGCGAGGACCCCGGCTTCGCGATCTACCAGCGCCACATCGACGGCGTCTGGACTGACGTCACGTGCGCCGAGGCGGCCGAACAGGTCCGTTCCGCGGCACTGGGATTGATCTCGCTGGGGGTGCAGGCCGGCGACCGGGTGTCGATTTTCTCGGCCACCCGGTACGAGTGGGCGATCCTCGACCTCGCGATCCTGTCGGTCGGCGCGGTTACCGTCCCGATCTACGAGACGTCGTCGGCCGAGCAGGTGCGCTGGGTGCTGCAGGATTCTGAGGCCGTGCTGGCATTCGCCGAATCCGACGCCCACGCCGCGATGATCACCGAGCTCGCCGGTGAACTCCCCGCACTGCGCCGGGTGTTGCACGTGGACGGGTCCGGCCCCAAGGCGCTCGAGCAGTTGGTGGAGGCCGGCGCGTCGGTCGACCCGGACGAGCTGAAGGCTCGGCTCGGGGCACTACGGGCCGAGAACCCGGCGACGCTGATCTACACCTCGGGCACGACGGGCCGGCCCAAGGGTTGTCAGCTCACCCATTCCAACCTGCTCTACGAGATGCGGGGAACCAAGGAGTGCCTCCCGACGCTGCTGGTCAAAGGGCAGCGGCTGCTGGTGTTCCTGCCGCTGGCACACGTGCTGGCCCGGGCGCTCACGCTGGGTGCGTTCGCCAACAAGGTGACCGTCGGCTTCACCAGCGACATCAAAAATCTGCTGCCGCTGCTCGCGGAGTTCAAGCCGACGGTGGTGGTGTCGGTGCCCCGGGTGTTCGAGAAGGTCTACAACACCGCCGAGCAGAACGCCGCCAACGACGGCAAAGGCCGCATCTTCGCGATCGCCGCGCGGACCGCGGTCGAGTGGAGCCAGGCCCGCGACGGCGGCCGGCCCGGGCTGCTGCTGCGCGCCAAGCACGCCCTGTTCGACCGGCTGGTTTACGGCAAGCTGCGCGCGGCGCTGGGCGGCGATTGCCGCGCGTCGGTGTCCGGTGGCGCACGGCTGGGGGCGCGGCTGGGCCACTTCTACCGTGGCGTGGGGGTCACCATCTACGAGGGCTACGGCCTGACCGAGACCAGCGCGGCCATCACCGTCAACCAGGTCGGCAACGTCAAGATCGGGACTGTCGGAACCCTGGTGCCCGGCAACAGCCTGCGCATCGGCGAGGACGGGGAACTGCTGGTGCGTGGCGGGGTCGTGTTCAGCGGCTACTGGAGCAACGAGCAGGCCACTGCGGAGGCGTTCACCGACGGCTGGTTCAAGACGGGCGATCTGGGCGCGGTGGACGACGACGGCTTCCTGACGATCACCGGGCGCAAGAAGGAGATCATCGTCACCGCAGGCGGCAAGAACGTCGCACCCGCGGTGCTCGAGGACCAACTGCGGGGGCACCCGCTGATCAGCCAGGCGATGGTCGTCGGGGACAACAAGCCGTTCATCGCCGCGCTGATCACGATCGATCCCGAGGCGTTCGACGGCTGGAAGCAGCGCAACAGCAAGGCGTCCGGCGCGTCGGTGGGCGATCTGGCCACCGACCCCGACCTGATCGCCGAGGTGGACACCGCCGTCAAGCAGGCCAACCTCTCGGTGTCGCACGCCGAGTCGATCCGCAAGTTCCGCATCCTTCCGGTCGACTTCACCGAAGAAACCGGCGAACTGACGCCCACAATGAAGGTCAAACGCAAAGTGGTGGCCGAGAAGTTCGCGGCCGACATCGAAGCGATCTACGCGAAGGACTAGTCAGCCCCGGAGCAGGTCGGCCAGCCGCGCGGCCAGCGTGTCCCAATGCCACTGCGTCCTCACCCACTCGCGCCCGGCCGCGCCCATGGCCGCGGCGCGATCGCGATCGGCCAGCAACTCGGTGACGGCCGCGGCGACCTTGCCCACCGAGCGGCCGTCGACCACGAGCCCGGTCTCGTTGTGCCGCACGGCTTCCGGGGCCCCGCCGGACTGGCCGGCGATAACCGGCACGCCGGTCGCGGACGCTTCCAGGAACACGATGCCCAGCCCCTCCACGTCCATGCCGGCGCCGCGGGTGCGGCACGGCATCGCGAACACGTCGGCCAGGGCATGGTGCGCGGGCAATTCGGCGGCCGGCACGCCGCCGGTGAACGTCACGTGCTCGGCGACCCCGCAGTCGCGGGCCAGCTTGCGCAGCGCGTCGGAGTGCGGGCCTCCGCCCACGATGACCAGGGCGGCCCCGTCAACACGCCGCCGGATCGACGGCAGCGCCCTGATCAGCATGTCCTGGCCCTTGCGCGGTACCAGACGCGACAGGCACACCACAGTCGGGCGCCCGCCCAGCCGGTAGCGGTCACGTAACTCGGCGCGGGCCGCGGGGTCGGGCCGGAACCGGGCGGTGTCCACCCCGGGCGGCAGGTATTCCAACGAGGCCGCGGGCCCGAAGGCCGGCGCGAACCGGGAGCGTGTGTATCGGCTGACGAACGTCACGACGTCGGTGTCGTCGCCGATGCGGCGCAGCACCGACCGGGCCACCGGCAGCATCGACCAGCCCACTTCGTGGCCGTGCGTACTGGCCAGCACCCGGGCCGCTCCGGCCCCGCGGGCACGCTGCGCCAGCAAGGCCAACGGCGCGGCGGCCCCGAACCAGACGGTGTCGACGCCGTGGTCGGCGATCAGCCGTCGCATCCGGGCGTCGACTGCGGGCCCGGGCAGCATCAGCGTGCCCGGATGGCGCACCACGCGGTAGCCGGCGGCCGTGGCCGCCTCGTCGAAGGCCCGGGCACCTTTCCATCGCGGTGCGTAGACCGTCACGGAATGCGACCGCGCTGCGACCAGTCGACCGACGAACTCGACCAGATACGACTGGATACCGCCCGGCCGCGGCGGAAAATCATTGGTCAACAGCAGGACCCGGCTCACAGTGCGACAGGCTAACCTGCCGGTCGCCCCGGCGTGCGCGTGCGTCGGCTCGCGGCGGGTGTCGCCAGCCACCGCCGCCACCGGGCGAGCAGGCCCGGCGGGTCGGTGCCCAGGACGTCGCGCACGGCGGTGGGCAGGTCGGTGTAGCCGGCGCCGCACGTGGCCACGTAGAACGCGCGCAGCGTCGCCGCCCCACCGTAGGTGTCGGCGACGAACCGGGCGAACCACCACGCGCGGTCATACGCCGCCGAGCGCTGCGGCCCCGCCGCGTCCAGATCGGCGTCCGACGGCAGCGCCGACGCCCCGGCCGCGCCGTCGGCGGGCACCGGGGTGGCCGGCCGGGCGACGAAGTCGGCGACCCCCTCGGTCAGCCACCGGGGCGCGTCCAGCGCGGTGTCGGGGCGTGCCGCGTAATGAAAGAGCTCGTGGGTCAACACGATTCGCAGTGCGGATGCGCTCATTGCGGCCGCGCCCGGGGCGAACACGATGCGCTGGCCGACCGCCACCCGGTGAACCGGATCGACGCGGTCGGCGACCGTCACGGCCGCGATGTCGGCCCACTGCGCCGCCGGTCCCCCGCCGGCGGCGGCGCGGAACTGCGCGTCGGAGCCGGCGGCCACCACCGCGACGTCGCGCGGCCAGTCGGCGCCCCAGAAGACGTTTACTCGCCGTACCGCGGCGGCGGCATCCGCAGCGATCCGGGCCAGCAGGCGGTCGCCAGACGGGCCGCCGCGCCCGATCAGCCGCACGGTGTGGCCCTCGACGACCGCGGCGGGCGCGTCGGCGACCGGGTGCCCGGCGGGCCGGGCCGGCACGGCGGGAGATGGGCGCGGCGGCACGGCGGCGGCCACGACCACCTCGGCGACAAACACCCACGCCAGCAGGGTCGACAGCCGCCGACGCCGCGCGGCGTCGGGATGCGCGCCCGGGCGCCTAGTAGCGACGGGCGTCGTGGATCGGGCCCGCGGCATTCATCGGAACCACGCGCACCGGTTGGCCGTAGGTGGAGGAATGGATCACCATCCCGTCACCGACGTAGATGCCGCTATGCGACGCGTCGGAATAAAAGGTGACCACGTCTCCGGGCTGCAGGTCCGACACCGCCACCGGTTGGCCGCCGTGGGCCTGCGCCTGGCTGGAGTGCGGTAGCGAGATACCGGCCTGCTGGAAGGCCCACATCACCAGCCCGGAGCAGTCGAACCCGCCGGGCCCGGCGCCTCCCCACACGTACGGCGAGCCGACCTGCGTCAACGCCGCCTGCACCACGCTGGCGCGGTCAGCACCGCCACCGCCGGGAGCAGCAGCCGCCCAGCCGAAGGGCGCCGGGGCCGCCCCGGGCGCCTGCCCGTCGCCCGGGGGCGCGCCCGGCGGTGCCGCTTCCGGCGCCGGAGCGCCCGGGGCAGGGGCGCCTTCCGGGACGGGCCCGGGGTCGGCCAGCGCGGTGCGCTGGTCGGCCGTCAGGGCCAGATACTGCGACTTGACGACGGCGATCTGCACCTGCAACTGGCTCTGCTTGGACTGCAGGCCGGCCCGGACCGCCGCCGCCTGTTCGGCCGCGCTCTTGGCGGCCGCGGCGGACTTGGCCGATTCCTGCTCCGCCTTGGCGGCCTGCTCGCCGGCGAAGCGGTAGCTGGCCATCTGGTTGGTCATCTGGGTTGCCATCAGGCGCTGCATGCTCAGCTTGTCGATCAACCCCTGCGGCGATCCCGCGGTCAGCATGGCTTCCATGCCATCGACACGGCCACCCATGTACGTTGCGGCGGCCAGCTTGTCGACCGCCTTGTGGAATCCGGCCAGACGGGCTTTCGCCGCATCGACGGCGACCTGGTCCCCCGCGTGCTTCTGCTCCGCTGCGCGCTCGGCCGCCACCTTGTCGTTGAGGTCGAGCTGCGCACTGTGCATGGCCTCGGTGGTCCGCTCGGCCCGTCGCGACAGCTCGGTCAGCTTGGCCAGCGCATCCTGGGCAGGGTCGGCAGCCACGTTTGCCGCGAAAACGCCGGAAAGCACCGTGAAGCCCGCTAACGTACCGACAAGACCACGTGTCAAGCCACGCGCAAGCGGACACCTAACGTCAAAGCTCAAGATTGTGCATCCTCGAACGGCCTTCGGCGGATGGCCGCCGAGCTGGTTTAGGTCTCAGACAGGTTACGAAACGATAAAGGCTTTGTCCAAAGTAGTTCGTTAAGAAATTGGAGAGATTTCTGTCATTTCTCTGTGGGTTACGGCGGGTGTGCCGCGCACCGAAGTGTAAGCGGCGCAGGGCGGTTAATCCACACCGGACGCGCGGGCGCGTCGTGTCGGCACCAGACGCAGTCGCGGCGCCAACCCGACGTCCGCGAGAACCTCCAAGGCCGCGCACTCATCCTGCAGCAGTGTCTCCGGCACGCCGAGCAGCACGCTCACCACACAGTCGCGGCAACCGGGCCCGCGGACCGCGCAGTCGTCGCAGTCGATCACCACCGATTCGGCCGGTTCGTCGCCTGCAACGCCTGGACTGTCGGGGCCGCTGATTCGTGCGATTCGTGCCATCGGGTCGATCCTCTCGGTTTGAGCTCTGCTGAAACCCCGGGTACGGGTTGCGCGCACGCTAACCGCTGGCACCGACATCGCCACGTCGCCGCATCCCGGCCGACCCGCGGCGTGGCGAGTCCGCCGGTGTCGGTGGACATGCCTAACGTGGCAAATCATGGGTGCCGACGGTGCGACTCAGCTGACTTTCGCGGACGTGGGAACGCCGGGCACCGCCGGCGAGATCCCGCTGCGCGAAACGACTTTCGTTGTGGTGGACCTCGAGACCACCGGTGGGCGAACCAAAAGCGCCGCCGGAACGCCGCCCGATGCCATCACCGAGATCGGGGCGGTCAAGGTCCGCGGCGGCGTCGTGCTCGGCGAGTTCGCCACGTTGGTCGACCCGCAGCGCAGCATTCCGCCGCAGATCGTGCGACTCACCGGCATCACCACGGCGATGGTCGGTGACGCCCCGCCGATCGAGGCCGTACTGCCGATGTTCCTCGAGTTCGCCGGCAACGCGGTGCTGGTCGCCCACAACGCCGGGTTCGACATCGGGTTCCTGCGCGCGGCAGCCGAGCGCTGTGGCATCGTCTGGCCCCGCCCGCAGGTGCTGTGCACGGTGCGGCTGGCCCGCCGGGTGCTCAGCCGCGAGGAGGCGCCCAGCGTGCGGCTGGCAGCCCTGGCGCGACTGTTCGCCGTTGCCGCCCAGCCCACACACCGCGCCCTCGACGACGCCCGCGCCACCGTCGAGGTGCTGCACGCGCTGATCGAACGGGTCGGGAACCAGGGTGTGCACACCTACGCCGACCTGCGCTCCTATCTGCCCGGTGTGACGCCGGCGCAACGCCGCAAGCGACCGTTCGCGGACGGCCTGCCGCAGCGGCCCGGGGTCTACCTGTTCCGCGGACCGTCGGGCGAGGTGCTCTACGTCGGCACCGCCGCCGACCTGCGGCGCCGGGTGCGTCAGTACTTCACCGGCGCCGACCCCCGCGGACGGATGAAGGAGATGGTCGCACTGGCCACCACGGTCGACCACGTCGAGTGTGCGCACGCGCTCGAGGCCGGCGTGCGGGAACTGCGCATGCTGGCCGCCCACGCGCCGCCTTACAACCGCCGCTCCAGATACCCGCAACGCTGGTGGTGGCTGGCGCTGACCGACGAGGCGTTCCCGCGGCTGGCGGTGGTGCGCGCCCCGCGACACGAGCGCGCCGTCGGGCCGTTCCACTCGCGCGCCGACGCCGCCGACACAGGTGAGTTGCTGGCCCGATTCACCGGGCTACGAACCTGCACCACCCGGCTGGGGCGCTCCGCGTTGCACGGACCGGCCTGCGCCGCGGCCGAGGTGTCGCCATGCCCCGCCGCGCGCGACGTCACCGCGACCGGGTACGCGGCGGCGGTGGCGCGCGTCGCGGCCCTGATCGACGGCCAGGACAACAGTGCCCTGGCCGCGGCGATCGGCCAGGTCGCCGCGCTGGCCGAGCACGGCCGCTACGAGAGCGCGGCGCGGATGCGCGACCGTACCGCCGCCGCGATCGAGACGCTGTGGCGCGGCCAGCGGCTCCGTGCGCTGACCGCTTTGCCGGAGCTGATCGCTGCCGCGCCCGACGGCCCGGACGGAAAGGGCGGATACCAGCTCGCCGTTGTGCGCCACGGCCAGCTCGCCGCCGCGGGCACTGCCCGGCGCGGGGTGCCGCCTATGCCCGTGGTCGAGGCCCTATGTGCTGCCGCCCAGACGATTCTGCCGTTACCGGCCCCGCTGGGCGGTGCGCTCGTCGAGGAGACCGCTCTGATCGCGCGATGGCTGGCCGGCCCCGGGGTGCGCATCGTGCGGGTCTCGAGCCCCGACGGCTGGGCCTCTCCGCTGGGATCGGCCGGCGCGTGGGCGGCGTGGGCGGCATCGGCACGCTCGGCGCGCCTGGCCTGCGATCACGCATGGCCCGACGGCCCGCCTCCTCGGCGCTCCGCCGCACGGCGCGCATCGCCACCGGGCGCCGGCGACTCAGGACTGCCGGCCGAACCGCACCCACCGCGCGAGCAGGTTTTCGGCCGCGCCGGAGTCGATGGCCGCCGCGGCCCGGCGCAGCCCGTCCTCCCACGCGGGCAGCCATTCGGCGCGGCTGGATAACCCTGCGTGCGCGACGATCGCCCCGGCGGCATTGAGCACGACCGCGTCGCGCACCGGGCCCCCGGCGCCGGCCAGCACCGCCCGGGCCTCCGCCGCATTGGCCCGTGCGTCACCACCCAGCAACTCAGCGCGGTCGGCACGGGCGAATCCGAAACCGGCCGGATCGAACGCCAGCTTGTCCACGGTCCCGGCCTGCACCCTCCAGATCGTGCTGGTGGTCGTGGTGGTCAGTTCGTCGAGCCCGTCGTCACCGTGCACGACCAGCACACTGGACCGGCGCGCGGCGAACACCCCCGCCATCACCTCGGCCAGATCGGCGAATGCGCAGCCGATCAGGCCTGCTCGGGGCGACGCTGGATTCGTCAGCGGCCCGAGGAGATTGAAGACGGTCGGCACGCCGATCTCGCGCCGCACGGACGAGGCGTGCCGGTACGACGGGTGGAAGACCGGGGCGAAGCAGAACCCGATCCCGACGTCGGTGAGGCAGCGCGCCACCTGATCGGGTTCGAGCTCGATGCGCACCCCGAGCGCCTCGAGGGTGTCGGCACCCCCGGACAGCGACGACGACGCGCGGTTGCCGTGCTTGACCACCGGCACGCCGGCGGCCGCGACCACGATTGCGGCCATGGTCGACAGGTTGACGGTGTTCATGCCGTCGCCCCCGGTGCCCACGATGTCGACGGCGTCGTCGGGAACCGCGCCGTCGGGCATCCGGTGCGCGTGGCTCAGCATCACCTCGGCCAGTTCACCGACTTCCGCCGCGGTGGGCACCTTCATCGTCATCGCCACCGCGAAGGCCGCGATCTGGGCGGGTGTCGCGCCGCCGGCCATGATCTGGTCCATGGCCCAGGCCGCCTGGCCACGCACCAGCGGCTGCCAGCCCGTCAACCGGGCCAGCACCTGCCGCCACGACGCCGCCGACCCGGCGGGGGCCCCGACAGCCGCGACCCCTGACATCTGGGACGACTCGGGGGACACGGGTGACACGGGCACCCGCCGATGGTCCCACGGTCGGCGGGCCCACCCCATCAGGCCCCCGACAGGCCCGGAACCGTCGTCGCCGCGACGCGCGGCGCCGAATTGCCGCCCCGGGTGGAGTTCGACAACTACAAAGCGTCATACTTGCGGATGTGACTAGCGTTGCCGGGACCTCAGGTGCTGCCATCACGTCGCGTGTGCATTCGCTGAACCGACCTAACATGGTCAGTGTTGGCACCATAGTGTGGCTTTCGAGCGAGTTGATGTTCTTTGCTGGCCTGTTTGCGATGTATTTCACAGCGCGCTCCCAGGCCGGCGGGAAGTGGCCGCCGCCGCCGACCGAGCTGAATCTGTATCAGGCCGTCCCGGTGACACTGGTGTTGATTGCCTCCTCGTTCACCTGCCAGATGGGTGTGTTCGCGGCCGAGCGGGGCGACGTCTTCGGGCTGCGCCGCTGGTATGTGATCACGTTCCTGATGGGGCTGTTCTTCGTCCTGGGGCAGGCCTATGAGTACTACCACCTGGTGATCCACGGCACGACCATCCCCGGAAGCTCCTACGGCACCGTCTTCTACCTGTGCACCGGCTTCCACGGCCTGCATGTCACCGGCGGCCTGATCGCCTTCATCTTTCTGCTGATCCGCACGACGATGAGCAAGTTCACACCTGCACAGGCGACGGCGAGCATCGTCGTCTCGTATTACTGGCATTTCGTCGACATCGTGTGGATCGCATTGTTCACCGTCATCTATTTCATTCGATGAGCCTGCGCTGGGACGAAGAGGAGTGCTCGGTTGAAGAAATTAGGGTCTAGTCGATCAGCCGTCGGCAGGCGGCGAGGTCACTCGTCACCGGCGCAGCGTGATCGCGCGCGGCGGAGGCTGCGCCGGCGCCTGTCCGGCG
This sequence comes from Mycobacterium sp. THU-M104, assembly GCF_049197365.1. Lineage (NCBI taxonomy): Bacteria > Bacillati > Actinomycetota > Actinomycetes > Mycobacteriales > Mycobacteriaceae > Mycobacterium > Mycobacterium sp. THU-M104. The sequence goes on along the minus strand of NZ_JBMIOP010000013.1, from coordinate 4,728 downwards.
GCCTGCTGCTGCTGACCGCGCTGACGATCGCCGGCGGGCTGGCCGCCGTGCTGACACCCACGCCGCAGGTGGCCGTCGCCGACGAGTCGGCCTCGGCGCTGTTGCGTACCGGTAAGCAGCTGTTCGACACCTCCTGCGTGTCGTGCCACGGCGCCAACCTGCAGGGCGTGGACCAGCACGGACCCAGCTTGATCGGGGTCGGCGAGGAGGCCGTCTACTTCCAGGTGTCCACCGGCCGCATGCCCGCCATGCGGGGTGAGGCCCAGGCGCCGCGCAAGGAGCCGATCTTCGACGAGTCGCAGATCGAGGCGATCGGCGCCTTCGTGCAGGCCAACGGCGGCGGCCCGACGGTGGTCCGCAACCCCGACGGCAGCCTGGCGATGCAGTCGCTGCGCGGCGACAACGTGGGCCGCGGCGGCGACCTCTTCCGGCTCAACTGCTCGTCGTGCCACAACTTCACCGGCAAGGGCGGTGCGCTCTCGTCGGGCAAGTATGCGCCGGACCTCGGACCCGCCAACGAGCAGCAGATACTGGCCGCGATGCGCACCGGTCCGCAGAACATGCCCAAGTTCTCCGACCGCCAGCTGTCCTTCGACGACAAAAAGGACATCATCGCCTACGTGAAATCGGTCTCCGAAGAGCGCCAGCCAGGCGGCTACGGCCTCGGCGGCTTCGGACCCGCACCCGAGGGCATGGCGATGTGGATCATCGGGATGGTCGCCGCCATCGGGCTGGCACTGTGGATTGGGGCGCGAGCATGAGCGACATCGATCACGGCGGTTCCCAGGAGCCCGATGACGCCACACTGGCCGGGATGTCGCAGCAGCAACTGCTCGAGTTGGGCGGCAAGCTTGACGGCGTCGAGACCGTCTACAAGGAACCACGCTGGCCGGTCGAGGGCACCAAGGCCGAGAGGCGCGCCGAGCGCGGCGTGGCCCTGTGGCTTCTGGCGGGCGGCGGCTTCGGGCTCGCGCTGCTGCTGATCTTCATCTTCTGGCCCTGGGAGTACAAGCCCAAAGACGCCCCAGGCAGCATCCTGTACACGCTGACCACTCCGCTTTACGGCCTGACCTTCGGGATGTCCATCCTGGCCATCGCGGTCGGAGCAATCCTCTACCAGAAGCGGTTCATCCCCGAAGAGATCTCGATCCAGCAGCGTCATGACGGCGCGTCCCGAGAGATCGACCGCAAGACCGTGGTGGCCAACCTGACCGACGCTTACCAGACATCGACGATCGGACGCCGCAAGCTGGTCGGGCTGTCGCTGGGCATCGGCCTGGGCGCGTTCGGCCTGAGCAGCCTGGTGGCCTTCGTCGGGGGTCTGATCAAGAACCCGTGGAAGCCGGTGGTCCCCACCGAGAACGGCATGGAGGCGGTCCTCTGGACGTCCGGATGGACCCCCCGCTACCGCGGCGAGACCATCTTCATGGCGCGCGCCACGGGCGCCACCGACGGCGCACCCTTCATCAAGATGCGCCCGGAGGACATCGACGCCGGTGGCATGGAAACCGTGTTCCCCTGGCGGGAGTCCGACGGCGACGGCACGACGGCCGAGTCGCGCGAGAAGCTGCGCGGCATCCAGATGGGCGTTCGCAACCCCGTCATGCTCATCCGGATCCGGCCCACCGACATGCCCCGCGTCGTCAAGCGGCAAGGCCAGGAGAGCTTCAACTTCGGCGAACTCTTCGCCTACACGAAGGTCTGCTCGCACCTGGGTTGCCCGGCGTCGCTGTACGAGGAGCAGTCGTACCGGATCCTGTGCCCCTGTCACCAGTCGCAGTTCGATGCGATGCATTACGCCAAGCCGATATTCGGGCCTGCGGCGCGCGCGTTGGCGCAGCTGCCCATTACCATCGACGAGAACGGGTATCTGGTTGCCAACGGCAACTTCGTCGAACCCGTCGGACCGGCATTCTGGGAGCGCACCACATGAGTCCGAAACTCAGTCCTCCGAAGCTCGGCGACGTCCTGGCCCGTCAAGGGGAGGACATCGACACCCGGTATCACCCGTCGGCGGCGGTGCGCCGGCAGCTCAACAAGGTCTTTCCCACGCACTGGTCGTTCCTGCTCGGCGAGGTCGCGATGTACAGCTTCGTCGTGCTGTTGCTGACCGGCGTGTACCTGTCGCTGTTCTTCGACCCCACCATGGGTGAGGTCACCTACAACGGGGCGTACCAGCCGCTGCGCGGCGTGGACATGTCGAAGGCCTTCGCCTCCACCCTGGACATCTCATTCGAGGTGCGCGGCGGCCTGTTCGTCCGGCAGGTCCACCACTGGGCCGCGCTGATGTTCGCCGCCGCCATCATGGTGCACCTGGCGCGCATCTTCTTCACCGGCGCGTTCCGGCGGCCCCGTGAGGCCAACTGGGTGATCGGTTCCCTACTGCTGATCCTGGCGATGTTCGAGGGTTTCTTCGGCTACTCGCTGCCCGATGACCTGCTGTCGGGCATCGGAATCCGGGCGTCATTGTCCTCGATCACGCTGGGCATGCCGGTGATCGGCACCTGGCTGCACTGGGCCTTGTTCGGTGGTGACTTCCCCTGCGGCGGAGTGGGCTATCACTGCGCCGAGGCGGGCTACATCATCCCGCGCATGTACTCCCTGCACATTCTGCTGTTGCCCGGAATCATCCTGGCGCTCATCGGCGCGCACCTGGCCATGGTGTGGTTCCAGAAGCACACGCAGTTCCCGGGGCCCGGCCGCACCGAGCACAACGTCGTCGGCGTCCGGGTGATGCCGATCTTCGCGGTCAAGTCCGGCGCCTTCTTCGCGGCGATCGTCGGTGTGCTGGGCCTGATGGGTGGGCTGCTGCAGATCAACCCGATCTGGAACCTGGGCCCCTACAAGCCTTCTCACGTCTCGGCCGGCTCGCAGCCCGACTTCTACATGATGTGGACCGAGGGTCTGGCCCGTATCTGGCCACCGTGGGAGTTCTACTTCTGGCACCACACCATCCCGGCCCCGGTGTGGGTGGCACTGCTGATGGGCCTGGTCTTCATCCTGCTGATCATCTACCCCTTCCTGGAGAAGCGGTTCAGCGGTGACCACGCGCACCACAACCTGTTGCAGCGTCCGCGGGACGCCCCGGTGCGCACGTCGCTCGGTGCGATGGCGATCGCGTTCTACATGGTGCTGACGCTGAGCGCCATGAACGACATCATCGCGCTGAAGTTCGACATCTCGCTGAACGCGATGACCTGGATCGGGCGTATCGGCATGGTGGTGCTGCCGCCGATCGTGTACTTCGTCGCCTACCGGTGGTGCATCGCCCTGCAGCGCAGCGACCGGGACGTGCTCGAGCACGGCATCGAAACGGGCATCATCAAGCGGTTGCCGCACGGCGCCTACGTCGAGCTGCACCAGCCACTCGGCCCGGTCGACGAACACGGTCACCCGCTTCCGCTGGAGTACCAGGGATCGCCGCTGCCCAAGCGGATGAACAAGCTGGGCTCGGCGGGGTCACCCGGCAGCGGCAGCCTGCTGTACGCCGACCCGGCATCCGAGGACGAGGCGTTGCGCGAGGCGGCGCAGGCCGCCGAGCACCGTGCCCTGACCGCCCTGCGCGAACACCAGGACGCCGTCGTCGGTTCCTCCGACGGACACGACGAGCACTAGGTCTCGGCGCTCAGAGACGGGTTTGGCCCCCACTGGAGTGGGGGCCAAACCCGTCTCTGAGCCACCGCCGCAGGGCCTGACTTGCGACGGGGGCACCTGTTCCCGTCCGGCTCCCGTCCGGCCGCGGGGCACCTGTTCCCGTCCGGCTCCCGTCCGGCCGCGGGGCGGGGCGGGGCCGATCGTGTCGATGTGGACAGGCGCTGCGCTTTGACGGCATCCAGCCCCGGCCGGCTCCCCGAGGATCCCGACGACGCGGCCTGCTCCGGCGCGCCAACGGCTACACGTAACCGGCCACCAGGCGACGCACCTGTCGCACGTGCAGGAACTCGACCACCGGCATCGCCGCAGTGACTGCTCCGGACAGTCCGTAGCCCACCCAGGACGCGCCGTCGTGACCCACGGCCATCAGGTAGGTCGCCGCCGCGACCGCGACAAGTGCAGTGCCTATCGTTCCCACCAGCAGTACGGTGCCGCGCAGCCACACTCGATCCACCGCCTCACCGGACCACTCGGCGACCGGATCCGCCGCCTGCACCCCATACCGGCGCATCCGCTCCCCCTGCGTGCGCGTCGTGGCCGAGAAATCGGTCCGCAGCGGGGCGCCGGCCACGCCCCGTGCTGCCCCGGCCGGCGGACGGGCCGGCGGCTGCTCCTGGGACATCCGACGAGCCCGCAACAACACCGGGATGGCCCCCGCGATGATCAGCGCAGAAACGATGATCACCGCATACAGCACCGCGGTTGTGTGCGCGCCGCTGGCGGACATCTTGTGGAAACCGCGGCCCAGGTCGACCAGCGCGACGGCGGCGGCGACGCTGACGCCGAGGACGGCAAGCCAGATCGCTGCGCACGCCCCGACCAGCAGGCGATCGATCACGTCCGGCGGAATGGTATCGGAGCCGCGTCGAGACGAATAATTGCTGACCATCAGCAACTCGTCTGCGGCGCGTCGTTGGAGTTCGAGGACAGCACCGTTCCGTCGCTCGTGGTGATGGAGCAGTTGAGACGGCTGAGGCGGAACAGGCTGGACGCCTCGACCGAGCCTACGTCGGACTGGGCGATCGGCGTGACGGTCATCGACCAGGGAATGTACACGTTGTGCTGGGTGCGCCG
>NZ_JBMIOP010000262.1:0-22738 GCF_049197365.1 Mycobacterium sp. THU-M104 | reverse complement strand
ATTCGGTCCGATTTTCCGGTCGCATTGCGACGGCCGTCACATATGGTGAAGTCATGCCTAATCTCCTCGGCCTGCCCGGGCAAACCGTGGCGAAAGTTCAGCAGTACCTCGAACGTGGCTCAGCCGAACTGCACTATCTGCGGCGGATCATCGAGTCGGGGGCGTTTCGGCTGGAGCCGCCGCAGAACTACGCCGCGATGGCCGCCGACATCTACAAGTGGGGCGAGTTCGGCATGCTGCCTTCGCTCAACGCCAGGCGCACGCCTGACCGCGCCGCGTGTATCGACGAAGACGGCGAGTTCACCTACCGCGAGCTCGACGAGGCGGCCCACGCCGTGGCCCGCGGCCTGATCGACAAGGGCGTCAAGGCCGGCAACGGTGTCGCCCTGCTGGCCCGCAACCATCGGTGGTTCCTGGTCGCCTACTTCGGGTGCGCCCGGGTGGGTGCCCGCATCATCCTGCTCAACAGCGAATTCTCCGGACCGCAGATCAAAGAGGTGGCCGAGCGCGAAGGCGCCAAGGTCATCATCTACGACGACGAGTACACCAAAGCCGTCAGCCAAGCCGAGCCGCCGCTGGGCAAGCTACGGGCGCTCGGTGTCAACCCGGATACCGCCGAGTCGTCCGGCAGCACCGACGAAACCCTGGCCGAGTTGATCGCGCGCAGCAGCACAGCGCCGGCCCCGAAGGCGGACAAGCACGCGTCGATCATCATCTTGACCAGCGGGACGACCGGCACGCCCAAGGGCGCCAACCGCAGCACGCCGCCCACGCTGGCGCCGATCGGCGGCATCCTGTCGCACGTGCCCTTCAAGGCGGGCGAGGTGACCTCGCTGCCCGCCCCGATGTTCCACGCGCTCGGATTCCTCCACGGCACCATCGCGATGTTCCTGGGGTCGACACTGGTGCTGCGCCGAAAGTTCAAGCCGCAGCTGGTGCTCGAGGACGTCGCGAAGCACAGGGCGACCGCCATGGTGGTGGTCCCGGTGATGCTGTCGCGCCTTCTCGACGCCATCGAGAAGATGGACTCCAAGCCCGACCTGTCCAGTCTTCGCATTGTGTTCGTGTCCGGGTCCCAGCTGGGTGCCGAACTGGCGGCCCGTGCGCTGAAGGAGCTGGGCCCGGTCGTCTACAACATGTACGGCTCGACGGAGATCGCGTTCGCCACGATCGCCGGGCCGCACGACCTGGAACGCAACGCGGCGACGGTCGGACCGGTCGTCAAGGGTGTGAAGGTCAAGATCTACGACGACAACGGCAACGAGTTGCGGCAGGGCGAGATCGGCAGGATCTTCGTCGGCAACACCTTCCCGTTCTCGGGCTACACCGGTGGCGGCAACAAGCAGATCATCGACGGCCTGCTGTCCTCGGGAGACGTCGGCTACTTCGACGAGTACGGCCTGCTGTACGTCAGCGGCCGAGACGACGAGATGATCGTCTCCGGTGGCGAGAACGTTTTTCCTGCCGAGGTCGAGGACCTGATCAGCGGCCATCCCGACGTGGTGGAGGCGACGGCGATCGGCGTCGAGGACAAGGAATGGGGCCACCGGCTGCGCGCCTTCGTGGTGACGAAGGAGGGCGCCAGTCTCGACGAGGACACCATCAAGGCATACGTGCGCGACCACCTGGCGCGCTACAAGGTGCCGCGCGAGGTGCTGTTCCTGCGGGAGCTGCCGCGCAACCCCACGGGCAAGATCCTCAAACGTGAACTGCGCGAAATGCAGGTCGACTGAGGCCCCTGCCTAGGGATCCCGCGGCAGTCCCAGCAACCTTTCGGCGATGATGTTGAGCTGCACCTCCGAGGTGCCGCCGTAGATGGTGGTGGCCCGGCTGGCCAGCAGGTACTCGTCCCACTTGCCCGGCAGCTCGGCGGTGTCGCCGATCGCGGCGTCGGTGCCGAACGACGACACCGCGAATTCGGCATAACCCTGGCCGGTGCGCATCGACAACAGCTTGGATATCGCCGCCGACGGCATCGCATCACCACCCGCCAGGGTCAGCAGTGTCGAGCGCAGGTTGAGCACCTTGGCGGCATGACCCTCGGCGATCAACTGGCCGGCGCGGTGCCGGCCGACCTGGTCGAACTGGCCCTCGCGCACGAAGTCGACGAACTCGGGCAGGCTCGCCAGGAAGTTCGCGTCGCTGCTGCCCAGCGAAACCCGCTCCGCCGTCAAGGTGTTGCGGCTGACCTCCCAGCCGCGGTTGACCTCGCCGAGCACACACTCGTCCGGCACGAACACGTCGTCGATGTACACCGTGTTGAACAGCGCGTTGCCGGTGAGCTCGCGCAGCGGGGTGACCGTGACGCCTTCGCTCTCCATGTCCAGCAGGAAGTAGGTGATGCCGTTGTGCTTCGGGGCATTCGGGTCGGTCCGGGCCAGCAGCGCGCCCCACTGCGAGAGCTGTGCGGCGGTGGTCCAGATCTTCTGGCCGGTGACGCGCCATCCCCCTTCGGTGCGTGTCGCCTTGGTGGACAACCCCGCAAGGTCCGACCCGGCGCCCGGCTCTGAGAACAGCTGACACCAGATCATGTCGCCCCGGAAAGTCGGCGGCAAAAACCGTTGCTTCTGCACGTCGGTGCCGAACGCCACGATGGAGGGGACGATCCACGCGGCGATCCCGACCTGCGGCCGCCGGACCCGCCCGGCGCTGAATTCCTGCGCGATGATGACCTGCTCGACCGGGCTGGCCGCCCGGCCCCACGGCTTGGGCAGGTACGGCAGCACCCAGCCGGCTTCGGCGATCGCGACCCGGCGCTGCTCGCGGTCCATCGCCTTGAGCGCGGCGACCTCGGCCCGGATCTCGTCCCGCAGCTTCTCGGTCTCGGGGTCCAGGTCGATGTCCACCGGGCGCATGCCCGTGGCGGTCGCGGCGTCCACGACCTTTTGCGGGTATTCGGTCCGGCGCCCGAAGCAGGCCGCCAGCATCAGCGACCGGCGGTAATAGACGTTGGTGTCGTGTTCCCAGGTGAAGCCGATGCCGCCGTGCACCTGGATGCAATCCTGTGCGCAACGCTGAGCCGCCGCCGGCGCCAGGGTGGCCGCGACCGCGGCGGCGAACTCGACGTGGGCCGCCGCAATGTCCCAACCTTTTTCGCCGGCGTCGCGTGCCTCGTCCAGGGCGCGGGCGGCATCCCACACCGCTGCGGTCGCCCGCTCGGTGTCGGCGGTCATCTCCGCGCACTTGTGCTTGATGGCCTGGAACTGGCCGATCGGACGGCCGAACTGCTCACGGATCTTGGCGTACGCCGACGCCGTGTCTGTGGCCCAGCGCGCCACGCCGACGGCCTCCGCGGACAGCAGGGTCGACATCAGCGCGTGCGCGGTGGCCATGCCCAGATTGCCCAGCACGGCGTGTTCGCCGATCTCGACGGCGTTGGCCCGCACGTGGGCGACAGGGCGCAGCGGGTCGACACTCTTGACCGGCACGATCTCGAGCTGGTCGGCCCGCAGCACCACCCACTCGTCGCCGCTGTCGATCGCCACCGGCAGGACCAGCACGGAGGCCTGAGCGGCCGCCGGCACGGCACGGACCTCGCCGCGGATCACCAGCGCGTCGTTGTTCGGGCCGTGCCGGGTCGCGGTCAGCCCGGAATCGAGCGCGTAGGCGGCGATGACCTCACCGGACGCCAGTTCGGAGAGGACTTCGGCCTCGGGATCATGCGCGGAGATCAGCGCGCCCGCGATCGCGGAAGGCACGAACGGGCCGGGCACCGCGCCGTAGCCGAACTCGGCGAGGACTACGGCCAACTCGAGGATGCCGAACCCCTGTCCGCCGACCGACTCGGCCAGATGCACACCGTGCAGGCCCTGCTCGGCCGCGGCCCGCCAGTACGGCGGCGGATTTTGCAGAGGCGACTCGGGTGTCGTCTCCAGGGCCTCGTGCAGGACCTCGGACGGCGCCACCCGCGCTACCAGGGATCGCACCGAATCGGCCAGTTCTCGGTGCTCAGGAGTTATCGCGATCGGCATTGCGCGCCTTCCATTGCCTTGCTGGGCTTCTGCTCGAATCTCGTGGTGAGGGATTCCCTCGCGGGTTACGGCCAACCATCCCTCAATCTAGTCACCGGCGGGGTGGGGACGCTCAACGCCATCGCTGGGCGATCCACCCGGCGATGATGTCGGCCTGCTCGCTGCGGGCGCCCGGAGTGGTGAAGTAGTGGTCGCTGTCGACCGAGGCGCGCGCTTTGTCGGCGCTGCCCAGCGCATCGTGGATGCGCTGGGCAGCGGAGGGGAAAACCCCGGTGTCGGCTTCGGCGTTGATCACCAGCGCCGGACAGGTGATGCGGGCCAGGTGCGGTTCGGCGCGGGTCTGCGCGGTCCGCAGACTCCACATGCCCAACCAGTTGCGCAGCGTGCAGGCCGCGGCGATGCCGTGCGCGGAGCGATTGGCCTTGGCAGGGACGCCGGCATAACACGAGTTCGGTGCCCGCTTGTTGGGTTCGATGCCGGGATCGACCATGCGTGGATCCGCCCAGGTCCGCGTGACGGCGAACGGTCGATCGGAAAAACCGGCCGCACGAACGCGTTTGAGTTCCGTCTCGGCCCAGTCGGTGATGGCATGGTTGCGTGCGGTTTGCGCCGAGCGATAGCGGGCGACGAACTCCGGCGAGTACGGGGGCCCGTTGCGCTCGTCGAACAGGTCGAGATCGGGATCGGTCGCGACCGGGTCCTTTTCGTCGACGACCGCGGCGTCCATCCAGGCGGTGAGCACCTCCGGGCGTCCGGGGTGGGCTGCGGTGGCGACGTATCCGTCGGCCGGCGGCAACTCCGTCACGCCCGCCGCGGGCCGCATACCGTCCCATGGTGTGACATTGGGTTCGACGGCCTGCGACTCATAGGCCGCCATCAGCGAACCTCCACCAGAATTACCAAGCAGTACAATGGCTTCCACCCCCTGCGCCTCGCGCAGCCAGCGGACGCCGACGCCGATGTCGACCAGCGCGTGGTCGAGCATGAAGCTGGTCTCGAATCCGCGAAACCGGGTGTTCCAGCCCAGGAATCCGATCCCGCTGGTGGCCATGTATTCGGCCAGATAATGTTCGGAGAAGTCGATCTGGTAGTGGGTGGCGATCATGGCCACCCGGGGCTTGGGCCCCTTGCCGCGATAATAGAGCCCCTGGCACGGATGGCCGCCGGCCCCGGCGCGCCCAGCGGTGGGTGACGGGAGTCCGACGAATTCGCGGATGATCCCCGCGGCGCTGGGAAGAGTCATGACCGTGGCCCTCCTCGGCGATCAAAGCGATTGGTGATGAGCATATCTCGGACCGATACCGGCCGTATTCATCCTTGGTCATCGCCCACTGCGACACGCGGACGCTCTCGGCGAGCCGCCTCGGTCGACCCCGACTTGCGTTTGTCGGCCCGTGCCGGCCACGGTCGACATCGGCGCCACCTCCCCTGGAACAATGCCGAATGCGATGTTAGATTCAGATCCCGATCCTGGCCAGGACCTCAACGCAGAGGAACGAGGGAGCCGCACGATGATCAAGCCGCACAACACCAACGGCGAATTCGAAATCGGCGGTATCAACCATGTCGCGCTGGTGTGTTCGGACATGGCGCGCACCGTGGACTTCTACGGCAATATCCTGGGCATGCCGCTGACCAAGTCCCTCGATCTGCCCGACGGGCGGGGGCAGCACTTCTTCTTCGACGCCGGCAACGGCGACTGCGTCGCGTTCTTCTGGTTCGCCGAAGCCCCGGACCGGGTCCCGGGTATCTCGGCCCCGGTTGCCGTCCCGGGCATCGGGGACATCACCAGCGCGGTGAGCAGCATGAACCACCTGGCGTTTCACGTACCGGCCGAGAAGTTCGACGCCTACCGGCAGCGCCTGAAGGACAAGGGGGTTCGGGTCGGCCCCGTACTCAACCACGACGAGAGCGAGCGCCAGGTGTCGGCGACGGTGCATCCGGGGGTCTACGTCCGCTCCTTCTATTTCCAGGACCCCGATGGTATTACGCTCGAATTCGCCTGCTGGGTCAAGGAATTCGGTGCGGGCGACGCCCAGGCCGTGCCGCGGACCGCGGCCGACCGCCGACCTCCGGTGGGCGCCGGCCGCTGACCGGTGATAACCGGCGACTTCGCGGGCTGTCCAAGGACAGGGGCCGGTGTGGGTTATGTCGTCGCGGCTGGACCCAGGGACGCTGCGACGACTTTCCCTTGTTGCCGGAACTCCTCCTCTGTCACTGAGGTGACTGTTTGCTTGGGCTGGCAGGGGGGCTGGCAGGGGGGCCGGTACAGGTCGGGCTCGGCGAGTTCGTCGAGCAGCGACGCCAGCTGGTCGACGAGCTCGTCCGGCTCGAGCCGGACGTCGCCGGACAGCCATGCGCTGATCGTCTGCCCGACCCCGCCGACGACGAAGTGTGCAGCGGCCGCGATGCGATCGTTGGCAGGGACGCGCAGCGCATCGCCGACGTGCCGCCCCGACAGCATGGCGAACAGCGCGCGGGAGTCGGCGCGTTTTCGCACCACCAGCGGATCGGCCAGCTGGGCGCTGAACAGCAGACGCCCGATGCGGGCGTCGCCGGCGATGGCACCCACGATGTTGGCCATCCCGGCCCGGGTCTGCTCGTGCGCCGGTACCACCGTCACCGCCGCCTGGGTGGTGGCGGCCAGGTCGGCGACCACCCAATCGAACACGCTACCGACGAAAGCGTCTTTGTCGGCAAAGCTTTCGTAGAAGTAGCGGGCGGCCAGGCCCGCGTGGCGGCATACGCCCCGAACGGTCAGCGCCGGGATGTCCTGTCGCTGCGCGCCGAGCAGGTCCAGTCCGGCCGCCAGCAGCCGGGCCCGCCGGGCGGCCACCCGCGCGGCTGCGTCGACACCGCCGTAGGGGCGCACGCTCGACGGTTCGGCGTCGTCGGCCATGAGCACCATCCCTGTTGACATCGGGCGAGGCCCCGGACAATATCAGGAAACAAACGTTCGCACATTCGGTGCGACGGGCGCCGCGGGAGGTCAGGCCATGGCGATCCACCAGCCGGTTCGCCTGGCGACGCCGCACGTCGAACGCGCGGTTGCCGACCCACCCCGGCCGCAGCGCACCCGGCGGCGGAGGTCGGGGATGGACGAGGGCCTGATGGGAGTCGCGCTGCTCGCCGGTCCGGCCAACGTGATCATGCAGCTGGCCAGGCCCGGTGTCGGCTACGGGGTGATGGAGAGCCGCGTCGAAAACGGTCGGGTGGACCTGCACCCGATCAAGCGGGCTCGCACCACCTTCACCTACCTCGCGGTGGCCACCGCGGGCAGCGACACGCAGAAGGACGCCTTCCGCCGTGCGGTGAACCGCGCGCATGCGCAGGTGTACTCGGCCCCCGAAAGCCCGGTGCAGTACAACGCCTTCGACGTTGATCTGCAGCTGTGGGTGGGGGCCTGTCTGTACAAGGGCGGGCTCGACGTCTACCGCACCTTCATCGGCGAACTCGACGAGCGCGATGCCGATCGTCATTACCGCGAGGGTATGACGCTGGCGACCACTTTGCAGGTGCCGCCGCAGATGTGGCCGACTGACCGCGCCGCCTTCGACCGGTACTGGCAGGAGTCGCTGGCCCGGGTGCACATCGACGACGCGGTACGTGACTACCTGCTCCCGATTGCCGCGGGCCGTGTGCGAGGTGTGCTGCTGCCGGGCCCGCTGCAGCGGATCGCGGACAACCTGGCGCTGCTGATCACCACCGGCTTCCTGCCTCGGCGGTTCCGCGACGAGATGCGGCTGCCCTGGGACGCGGGCAAGCAGCGCCGGTTCGACCGGCTGATGGGCGTGCTGGGCGGGGTGAACCGCATGATGCCGCCGTTTGTCCGGCGGTTTCCGTTCAATGTGTTGCTGTGGGACGTCGACCGCCGGATCAGGACGGGCCGGCCGCTGGTCTGACCCGCGTAGCTCATCGGAGATCGACACCGCCGTGCGCAGGATGACAGTCCCGGCGCGCGATCCACATCACCGCTGCTCGGCGTCCGAATCGGCATCCCGCCGCAACCCTTGATGATTTCGCCCGTCAGTTCGTGGTCCCGCCCGTAAGTTCGTCGGGGGTTATTACCAGACGCCGCTGGTGCCGAGTCTGCGCTGGCGGCGTCGAGACTGCGTTCAGCGCTCCCTTTTTCGCGCGCCTTGACGTCGCCGCCACCGCAGTCTCGGCACCTCAGCGAACGGGCCCGACCAATTAACGGGCACCACCACTTAGCTTAGTTGTTAACGATAACCGTTTTCACTAAGCTGCAGGGTGATTATCGGGAAGGGGTTGCTGGGATGACCGTGCGCTGCAGGTGGGAGCGTCCGGTTTCCGCGGCAGGGTGGCAATGACGGCACCGATCTGGATGGCGTCACCGCCGGAGGTGCACTCGGCCCTGTTGAGCAGCGGGCCGGGGCCGGGCGCCCTGTTGGCGGCGGCAGTGGCATGGAATGCGCTCAGCGCCGAATACGCTTCGGCGGCAGAAGAACTCGCGGCGCTGTTGGGCTCGGTGCAGGCCGGTGCGTGGGAAGGGCCGAGCGCCGAGTCCTGCATCGGGGCGCACGGCCCGTATCTGGCGTGGCTGGCACAGGCCGGTGTGAACAGCGCGGCGATGGCCGCCGAGCACGAATCGGTGGCGGCGGCCTACACCACCGCGTTGGCGGCCATGCCGACCCTGGCCGAACTCGCCACCAACCATGCCGTCCACGGCGCGCTGGTGGCGACCAATTTCTTCGGGGTCAACACGATCCCGATAGCGCTGAACGAGGCCGACTACGCGCGAATGTGGATCCAGGCTGCGACCACGATGAGCGCCTATCACGCGGTCTCGACCACGGCGCTGGCGTCGGCGCCGCGGACCACCCCGGCGCCGCGGATCCTGAAATCCGACGTGCAAACCCCGTCGGCGGCTTCGGATCCGTTGCAAGGATTGGTACAACACGTCGTGCATTTCCTCCAAGGAGTCGTGCAGCAGATCAACCAGTTCCTGCAGAAAATCTTGGGGGTCCAGCAAGAAATACTGAAGATTCTGTACACCAACATCCAGAGCGACAACCCGCTCGGCCTCCCGCAGTGGTTCCAGAATATTCTGCAGAGCGTCGGTATCTCGAACACCGAGGTCGCGCACGACCCGACGGTCGATCTTCCGTTCGACAATGTGATCGCCTGGATCTTGCAGCATTTCGGCGTCAATTGGAATCCGGCGGCGGGCACGATCAACGGATTGGATTACGACAGTTACGCAAACCCCGGGCAGGTGATGTACTGGATCGCCCGCAGCCTCGAATTGTTCGAGGACTTCCAGAATTTCCTGGTCGACCTGACGCAAAACCCGGTGGAAGCCTTCCAGTGGCTCGGCAGCTGGCTGTTCTTCGACATCCCGACTCACATCGAAGAAGTCATCGCCTATGCGGTCAGCAACCCGGCGGTGGCGCTTGCGGCTCTCCCCGCCATCTCCCCCCTGGGCGGCCTCGGAGGTATGGCGGGGCTGGCTGCCCTTCATCCGGTCGCGGCCGTCGTGCCCGCGGCGCCACCGGCTGCGTTCGCACTGCTGCCGGCTGCCCCCGTGGCCCCGACGATCGCCGCGTCGGTGGCCACCGCCTCGACACCGGCGCCGGCGCCCACACCCTCGACACCTCCGGCACCGCCGGGCGCCGCGCCGACACCGCCAACGCCGGCCGCACCCCCGGTGGGTTTCGTTCCCCCGTATGCGGTGCCGCCGGGCATCGGGTTCGGTTCGGGGGCCAGCGCGCGGGCGAGTTCGAGCGCGAAAAGCACAGCGCCACAGCCTGACAGCGCGGCGGCAGTGGCTGCCGCCGCGCCCCGGGACGCGGCGCGCGCGCGGCGCCGCCGGCGGGCGAAGCAACGCGGCCATGGCAACGAGTACCTGGACATGGACTTCGGCGTCGTACCGGCCTGGGATGCGCCGTCGAGTGGCGGGGCCATCCCCTCGGATCGGGGTGCCGGTGACATCGGGTTACCCGCCACGGCGCACACCGGCACGGCCGCCGCGGCCGCGGGACTGGCCACGCTGGACGGTGACGATTTCGGCGGTGGCCCGACGACGCCGATGCTGCCGGGCACCTGGGATCTGGACGGCCACCTCGACGGTGACGGCCCGGCGGCCGGGGACCGGCGCGATGACTAGCCCTAGCCCGTCGGCGCGGACGTTGCGCGCGACGAGATGTTCGCAGCCTCCGAGGGGTTGCGCCCCGTCGATGAAATGGGGGCCACGCTGAGGTCTGAGTCGGGGCGCCATGTCGGGTCTATGGAGTTGCTGGTCGGCATTCTGCTGGTGTGCGCGTTGTCGGCGGCGGTGCTGCGTCATGTGGTCCTGAGCAGCGCAGCCCTGTCGACGGCGGGCACCGTATTCTGCGGCGTGTTCCTGCAGGCGCTTCCGTTTCTCGCGCTCGGCGTGTCGGTCAGTGGGCTGATCGCGGTGTTCGTGTCGCCGGAACGGCTGGCGCACTGGCTGCCGCGCCGGCCCGCGGTGGCGGTGTTGGTCGCCGGCGTGGGCGGTGCGGCACTGCCCGGATGCGAATGCGGGTCGGTGCCGGTGGCGCGGCGACTGTTCGGCGACGGCGGGGCCACGGGAGCCGCGGCGCTGACCTTCATGCTGGCTGCGCCGGCGATCAACCCGGTGGTCCTCGTCGCCACCGCGGTGGCGTTTCCCGATGCGCCGCGAATGGTCCTCGCGCGGTTGGGGGCGTCGCTGCTGACCGCGGTGATCATGGGCTGGACCTGGTCGCGGTGGGGCCGGCCGGGGTGGGTCACCCGCGGGCTGAGCGCTCCCAGCGTCCGGACCGAGTCACGTCGGGTCGTGTTCGCCGAGGCGGCGCGCCACGACTTCCTGCACGCTGCGTCCTATCTGGTGTTGGGTGCCGGCGCGGCGGCACTGCTCCACGTGCTCGCTCCTTCCTGGCTGTTCACCCACCCGGCGGCAGACCAGATCCTCGGGGTGGCGCTGATGGCCGTCCTTGCTGTGGTGCTGGCTCTGTGTTCGGAGGCCGACGCCTTTGTCGCCGCCGGCATGACGATGGTGCCGCTGCTGCCCCGCCTGGTGTTCTTGGTGGTGGGGCCGGCGGTCGACATCAAGCTCTTCGCGATGCAGGCGGGAATGTTCGGCCGTTCCTTTGCGGTGCGCTTCGCGCCCTGCACGTTGGTGGTCGCGACGGCGAGCGCGTGTGCCGTGGGTCTGTTGGTGCTCGGCGGGTGAATGAGCCGAGAGACCGAGAACGCCGTCCTGCTGTTGCTGGCTGTCGCCGTGGCCATGACCTTGGTGTGGGACGTGTTCACCCGATACGTCAAGCCCGGACTACTGCCCTGGCTGGTCGCGTCGGTGGCACTGCTCGCCGGTCTGGCGCTCACGGCGATCGTCGCCGACGTGCGCCGCGGCGGACCGCGGATCGGGCATCACGGCCAGGGACGTTCCCATCGGGCCGGCACAGCCTGGCTGCTCGTGCTTCCCGTGGTGGTGCTGATCTTCGTGACGCCACCGGCACTGCGACCCACGGCCGCTCATCCCGCCGCGACGCAGGCGGTCGATCACCGTCGCGATCGCCCCTTTCCGCCGCTGCCGCCCGGCCCTGCGCCCGAAGTGCCGCTGCCGGAGGTGCTGATGCGTGCGGCGCACGACACCACCGGCTCGTTGCGGAACCGTCGGATCACCGTGACCGGCTTCGTCCTCGACGAGGCCCGCGGTGTGGACCTGGGACGCGTCGTCATCGTCTGCTGCGCCGCCGACGCGCAGTTGGCCCGTATCCATCTGAGCGGACCGGCTGCCGCCGGTGCCCGCGGACTACCCGAGAACACCTGGATTCGGGTCCAGGGTGTGGTGACACCAGCTGCCCGCCAACACAATCCAGATACGATCCCGACGCTGCAGGTCACCCGGCTCGCCCGCGTCGACGCCCCTGCGAACCCCTACGCCTATCCTCGCTGACAATGCTCGGCGGCCACCTCAGTTGCGGGAACTCGAGTTTTTGGCCCACGCCGCAAATCCGCCGAGCCGCGCCGGCAGCGGCGTGCTTTCCCATTCGCCTGACTCCAGCCAATCTCGCAGGGCCGCCGCCTGGGCATGGCTGGTGATGGGGCCGATCCACTGCGGCGGTCTGCAGGCGTCCCGGGCGCTCGTGCAGGGCTGGAGAAGCGCCATGACGCCGCATCCGGCCGGCCGCGCCGCGCAGGTCATCGGTCCCAGCATGCAGGCGGCGGAGACGAGCACGCCATGCGGGCAGCGACGGATGGAGGGCCGCAGTTCGTCGACCACCGAGAGTGCGTGCCCGCTTCCGCAGTCGGCGCAGACGATCACCGTGAACGGGCGGTCGGTACCCCGGGGTGCGGGCGTCACCGGGTGACGCCCTGTCCGGGATAGGGCAGCAGCGCCATTTCGCGGGCGTTCTTGATGGCCGTCGCGACCTGACGTTGCTGTCGGACGGTCAGGCCGGTGACCTGGCGGGAGCGGATCTTGCCCCGCTCGGAGATGAATACCCGCAGAGTGGCGGTGTCCTTGTAGTCGACGACGGTGAATTCGAGGCCGGCGAGCAGGTTCTTCTTGGCGGACCGGGTGCCCGCCTGAACAGGGCGACGCGGACGCCGAGGCTTGTTGGCCGTCACCAGCTCGCCTTCCGCACTCCGGGCAGCTGCCCGGCATGAGCGAGTTCGCGAACCCGCACTCTGGAGAGTCCGAATTTGCGCAGATGTCCACGCGGGCGCCCGTCGACGGCGTCGCGGTTGCGTAACCGCACGGCGCTGGCGTCGCGCGGCTGTTTGGCCAATTCCGTTTGCGCCGCGGCCCGTTGCCCGTCGGTGCTCGACGGTGAGCGGATGATCTCTTTGAGTTCGGCTCTGCGCTCGGCATATCGTGCCACCACCGCGCGCCTCTGGTCGTTGTTGACGATCTTGGATTTCTTGGCCATGGTCAGCGCTCCTCCCGGAATTCGACGTGCCGACGGATCACCGGGTCGTACTTGCGCAGCAGCAGCCGGTCCGGGTCGCTGCGCCGGTTCTTGCGGGTCACGTAGGTGTAGCCGGTGCCCGCAGTGGAGCGCAGCTTGACGATCGGGCGGATCTCGTTGCCCGCCATCAGATCCGCTGCCCCTCTCGGCGCAGCCTGGCCACGACGGCCTCGATGCCGTCGCGGTCGATGACCTTGATGCCCTTGGCGCTGACCCGCAGCCGAATTCGACGGCCTTCCGAGGCGAGGTGATACGTCTTGAGCTGGACGTTGGGTGACCAGCGCCGGCGGGTTCGGCGATGGGAATGCGACACCGCGTTACCGAACCCTGGGATCCGGCCGGTCACTTGGCAACGAGTGGACACCGGGCAGCCTCCTCGACCGCTTAATGAAAATGATTTTCGACAAGCTTCGGCGAACACGGTACCGTACGAGGCGAGTTAATGAAAATGACTCTCACTAAGGAGGACGATGCGCACGCCCGTCATCCTGGTCGCCGGCCAGACAGACACCGCTTCGGTCGTCGGGGAGCTGCTGAGCATGCCCGGAACCACTGTCGTCGAGCATCGTTTCGACGGGCATGTGGTGCGGCGAACCCTGATGACGTTGCGGGACGGCGCGATGCGTTCCGCCGAATGCGGTCTGGAACTCGCGCACGGCTGCGTGTCGTGCACAATCCGCAACGATCTGCTGGTGTTGCTGCGTCAACTCCACCGTCGCGCCGGTGTGGAACGCATCGTGGTTCACCTTGCGCCCTGGCTGGAGCCGGAACCGATCTGCATGGCCATCAACCACGTTCGCGTCCGCGTCGGGCCCGGCTACGTCGACGGGCCCGCGGCCCTGGACGTGTCGATCGCCGCGGTGGTCACCTGCGTCGACTCGGCGGAGTGGCTGAATCAAGCACTCGGTGAGGCGGACCTCCCCGACGGTCGCACTCAAGCGCAGGTGGTGGTCGGTCAGGGCGAATTCGCCGATGTGGCCGTGCTCAACCGGGCCGACCCCTTCGTCGCGTCGGTGTTGCGCCGGCTCGCGCCGCGCGCACGCATCTGCGTGGGTGCCGACGGTATCGAGGACGCGCTGAACAGCTTGTACCGTGACGCGCGGCGCGGCCGCGGTGACGACCCGCACGGTCCGTTGCTGGCCGGGCAGCCTCCCCTGGATTCGCGGGGGCCGATCAGCCTGGTCGAGTTCAACGCCCGACGCCCCTTTCATCCGCAGCGGTTGCACGACCGTCTGGACTTGCTGCTGGACGGTGTGATCCGCACCCGGGGGCGGATCTGGCTGGCCACCCGGGCCGACCACGCGATGTGGCTGGAATCCGCCGGTGGCGGACTGCGCGTCAGTTCGGCCGGCAGGTGGCTGGCCGCCCTGACGCCGTCCGAGCGTGTCGGCATCGATCCGGAGCGACGCGCCTTCGCCGAACTGGGATGGGATGCCGAGCACGGCGATCGGCACACCGCGATGACCATCCTGGTGTGCGGCGCCGACGTCGCCGATATCCACGGCGCCCTGCATGACGCGTTGCTCACCGACGACGAGTTCGCCGCGCGGGACTGGGGCCGTTACGACGACCCGTTCGGCGAGTGGCACGAAGACCCCTGCACGGACCTGGCGGAAGCCGCCGAAGACAACACCCCCGCGCACCACAGCCCAGAAGGAGAACGCTGATGCAACGAGACATTCATCCCGACTACCATCCCGTCGTCTTTCAGGACGCCACCACCGGGGCGATGTTCCCGACCCGGTCTACTGTCACCAGTTCGCGCACCATCGAATGGGAGACACCGGATGGAGTGCACAGCTATCCGCTCGTCGTCGTCGAGATTTCCTCGGACTCGCACCCGTTCTGGACCGGCAACCGCCGCATCGTCGACAGTGCCGGGCAGGTGGAGAAATTCCGGCGCCGCTACGGCGACCGCGAACGCTGAGTGTTCTCATTCCGGTGGTGACGGCAGGCTTGCCCGCCATATCTCATCGGCTGACGTGCGGCTGAAATCACCAGCGGTGGGATTTCAGTGGGCGTGGGCGAGGCTCCACGACGGCAGCGGATCGGCGTAGTCGACCCACCGCTGGGGGCCTTCGGCCATTTCGCTGTCGGTCAGCAGCGCCGCGTGCATCAGTTCTAGTACCCGGTTGCGGTCAAGTTTGACCCCGATGAAAACGATTTCCTGACCGGGCGGAAAGTCGGCGGTAGACCAGTACTGCGCCGGTTCGATCATCAGATTGGGCCCCGCTTGGGACCAGATCGCCGCGACGTCGGGCCGGCTCGCGATCCAGCAGAAACCCTTGCTGCGCAACAGGCCCTGCAACTGCTCCAGCGCCGCATTGAGGCGCTGCGGGTGCAGCGGGCGTCGCGCCTGGAAGGTCACGCTGCTGATCCCGTATTCCTCGGTCTCGGGTACGTGTCCGCCGGCGATCTCGTCGGCCCAGCCCGGTGACTCGGCGGCGAGATCGGGGTCGAACAGGCCCGTGTCGAGCACCTCTGACAGCGCGACCCGCCCGTGCTCGGTGGGCACGATCTTGGCCGCCGGGTTCAGACGCCGCAGCACCGCCGCCACCGTCGCATTGGTTTTCGCGCTGACCAGATCGGTTTTATTCAGCAGAATCACGTCGGCGAACTCCACTTGGTCCACGAGCAGATCGGCGATGGTGCGGACGTCGCCTTCCCCGGCCGCGAGGTGGCGGTCGGCCAGCGCTTCCCCGCGTGCGAGCTCGCGCAGAAACGTCGATGCATCGACGACGGTCACCATGGTGTCGAGTCGCGCGACGTGGCTCAAGCTGAATCCGTCGTCGAATTCCCAACCGAAGCTGGCGGCGACCGGCATGGGTTCGGAGATCCCCGTCGACTCGATCAGCAGGTAATCGAAACGCCCCGTCGATGCCAACCGGGCGACCGACTCGATGAGGTCTTCGCGCAGCGTGCAGCAGATACAGCCGTTGGTCAGTTCGACCAGCTTCTCCTCGGTGCGGTCCAGGTGCCCCGCCCCGGCGACCAGTGCCGCGTCGATGTTGACCTCGCTCATGTCGTTGACGATCACCGCGACGCGCCGCCCCTCCCGGTTGGCCAGCACATGGTTGAGCAGGGTTGTCTTCCCCGCTCCCAGGAATCCGGACAGCACGGTTACGGGGACGGCGGGCACGTGTCGTCGCGGCATGCGTTAATGAGAATCATTTTCAATAAGCTGGCAAGACGATTTCGGCTCAGGCCATCGGCGTAATGTCGGATCAATGCGTAGCGAAGGTGATACCTGGGACATCACAACCAGTGTCGGCTCCACGGCGTTGTTCGTCGCGGCCGCGCGGGCGCTGGAAGCCCAGAAGCCCGACCCGCTGGCCGTCGACCCGTTTGCCGAAGTCTTCTGCCGCGCTGTCGGCGGCCGCTGGGCTGACGTACTCGACGGCAACGCCCCCGACCACGACCTCAAGACGGCCGATTTCGGCGAGCACTTCGTCAACTTCCAGGGCGCCCGCACCAGATTCTTCGACGAGTACTTCCGCCGGGCCGCCGGCGCGGGCGTACGGCAGGTGGTCATCCTGGCGGCGGGACTGGACTCCCGCGCCTACCGCCTGGACTGGCCGGCCGCGACGACGATCTTCGAACTGGACCGCCCGCAGGTTCTCGACTTCAAACGCGCGGCGCTCGCCGAGCGGGGTGCCCAACCGCGTGCGGTGCGCCGCGAGATCGCGGTCGACCTGCGCGAGGACTGGCCGCAGGCCCTGCGGGACAGCGGTTTCGATCCGGCCATGCCCTCGGCGTGGATCGCCGAGGGACTGCTGATCTATCTCCCGGCCGCCGCGCAGGAGCAGTTGTTCACCGGCATCGACGGCCTGGCCGGCCACGGCAGCCATGCCGCCATCGAGGATGGCACGCCGCTGGACCAGCAGGAGTTCGAGGCCAAGCGTGACCAGGAGCGGGCCGCGATGGATGCGGGCGAGGCGCAACGCCCGTTTTATCAACTGGTCTACAACGAGCGCTGCGCGCCGGCCACCGAATGGTTCGCCAACCGGGGGTGGAATGCGAGTGGCGTTTCGCTGGCCGACTACCTGCGGCAGGCCGGCCGCCCGGTGCCCGGGCCGGACACCGATGCGGGGTCCATGCTCGTGCGTAACACGCTGGTCAGCGCCGTCAAGGCGTAAGCGCGCGGTAACCCGATTCGGCGTATCGCTGGGCGGCCGTCCGCATCTCGTCGGTGATCGGGCTGCGGTTCGCAGGATCGGCCGCGAAGACGCGTTTCGCTGAGTCCTTGGAGTGGAACAAAGACTTTTCGGCCATGAGTTCGATTGCCGCAGTATCGATGTCGAGGCCGAAATGCGGGCCGACGCGCTCCCAGACCGCGGCGGGCAGCTCGGCGTGATCGACGCACAGGCGCCGAGTCATATCGCCATCGGCCGCATCCAGCATCGCGCCGAGCGCCCGGGCGGCGAACTCGGCGCGGCCCATGGTCGGTACCGCGGCCGGATCCAGGCCGAATCGCCACGCGGCGCGCAATGGGTGAGCCCGCAGCCCGAGCCAGCCCGGCGGGTCGGCAAGGAGCGAGGCGAGCACCAGAGCCGGATCGCGCTGGACCCAGACCCACGGCGTGTCGGGGAAGGCGGCGGCGAGCACGGCACGGCGGCGGACGTTCCAGCTGGTGGTTTTGAGCACCAGCCGGTGTTCGTCGGCATGCCGGCGGCGGCCGAGAGCCCGGACCAGCAGCCGCACCAGGTGGACCAACGTGGCGTCGTCGAGCCGGCCGGGACCGAGCCCGAGGAGGGTGTTGAGCGGTGCCGGCTCGGCGACGACGGCGACGCCGGCCAGCACGCCCAACAGCCGGGACACCAGCGTGGACCCACACCGCGACAGGTGAAAGATCATGCCGGCCGGCTCCAGTGACGGCTCGTCGTCCAGCGCGGCCAGCGCATCGAGTCCGGTCCGCACGAGCGGACGGGCGGTGGGGCCGGCCGCCCAGCGGTTGACGGTCCGGTCGAAGAACGGTTCGGTGAAGCGCTCTGCGGACAGGTCGGCCCAGTAGACCGCCGGGGCGGCCCCGGAGAAGTCAAGCCTGATGGGCGTCCAGCGGGCCAGGTCGGCGAAGTCCATGGGAAGCCTTCGATCAATCGCCGGGCAGCCGGATGAGGAATCCGCTGGTGACGAGCCTTCGGGCCAGCACGATTTGTTGGTCCAGACGCAGCCCGGGCAGTTCGCACACGTGAAAAGGCTGCGTGCTGGATGCCATGAACCGCAGTGCGGCTTCGTGATCGGCGGGGGCGGCGATCGACAGTTGGGAAAACTGCAACGTCACGCCGTCGGCCGTCGGCGCGACCCGCGCGTAGAGCGGCCGGTACTTGCCTACCCGGGTCCGGCCTTCTACCGCCATGGCGTCGGCGACCGCTCCCACGGGTGGGCAGCGGCCGCGGCGAACCAAGACATCCGCCAATGCGTCGAGCCCTCCCGAGATGGCGTCCGGGTTCCCCACGGCGGTGATGGCGTCACGCAGCAGGACACCCAACGCGCCGCTGAGTTCCGGGTCGTCGAGGTGCTGCGGCGGCAGCTGGGCATTGAGGCGGTCGTCGCGGAAGCTCAGCGAATGCAGGGCCCCGATGGCAAGGGTGAGTGCGGTGGGCGCGTGGAGTCCGACGGTCAAGTGCACGGAAGGCTGCGCGCCGGCGTCGGCGGCGTGCACCAGACCGCGGGGCAGATACAGCACGTCGCCGGCTCGCGTACGCACATCGGTGGGCGACCGAAGAGCCTCGGCGCCCACCGTCTTGTCGCGGTTCTGCATCTGGTGGGGCGGTATGCGGACGTCGCCGAACAGATGCCAGGTCTTGGATCCGTCAATCTGCAGGATCACGACGTCATGGTCGTCGTAGTGCGGCACGAGTCCCCGCGATGCGGGCGGCGTGATGTAGGCGTTCACCTGTACCGGGAAGTTCAGGTCGACCTCCAGGGATTGGGCCAGCGACGCGATCGGACGTGCGTAGCGTTCCACGCCGTCCAGGACGATCGTGAAACCGTCGGCGAAGTCCGTGCGAACGCCGGCGAGATCGAGCCCGCCGTCGCCGAGTCGGTAGCTCTGGGGCCCACTCTTCTTGTCCTCCCCCCTGATCAGGCGAACCGCCGAGGGGTCGCCACGAAAGAGCTCGAGAAGTTCTTCGACCGCCGAAGGGGCGGGCAGCAGGCGGTCGAAGTAGCCCGCGGAGTTTCGGTTGACGTGGCAATGGGTCTTTGCCCAGATTTCCTGGCGGAAGTACTCCACCGTCAATGGGGCAATCAGCCACGTCAGCGACGGTTCGATGGTCGGCCTCCCAAAACCTGTGCCGGCATCGTGCGCGAGCCGCACGCACACCCTCGTCGCAAGGACCGTACGGACCAGTCGCTCACGGAACTACGGCCCCTGTTCAGACGACCAATATAAGGCTATTGCGCGAACGGCTGTGGCGTGAGGCTGGCGCACGATCATGCGGGGTGAGAGGGAAAGGCCGGCATCTGGTGGTTTTTCAGGCGTTGCCGCCGGAGATCAATTCGGCGTTGATGTACTCGGGTGCGGGGTCGATTCCCCTGCGGGAAGCGGCCGCGGCCTGGAGCGGATTGGGTTCGGAATTGGGTTCGGCTGCAGATGCGTTTGCCCTGGTGATTTCGGGAGTGGCCGGTCAGCACTGGCAGGGCTCGTCGTCGACGGCGATGCTGGCCGCAGCCTCCCCGTATGTCGCGTGGCTGAACGGGGCGGCCGGTCGAGCCCACGGGGTGGCAGCTGCGGCCATCACCGTGGCCGGTGCTTACGACGCCGCTCGTACGGCGACGGTGCATCCGTCGGCGGTGGCGGCCAATCGCACGGAGTTCGCGCAACTGCTCCAGTCGAACTTTCTCGGGCAGAACGCGCCGTCGATCGCGGCCGCCGAGACCCGGTACGAGCAGATGTGGGCGGCCGACGTGGCTGCGATGGCGGGCTACCACGGGGAGGTGTCAGCGGCGGCCGCGCAACTGCCGTCGTGGAACACCGGGCTGGGCAACCTGGGCAACTGGAACCTGGGCAGCGGCAATATCGGTGACACCAACCTGGGCAGCGGGAATGTCGGTGACACCAATCTGGGCAGCGGCAACATCGGCAGTCTCAACGTGGGCGGCGGGAACCACGGCAGCACCAATCTGGGGAGCGGGAATGTCGGTGACACCAATCTGGGCAGCGGCAACATCGGCAGTCTCAACGTGGGCGGCGGGAACCACGGCAGCCACAACTTCGGCAGCGGAAACCTCGGCTCCGGCAACTTCGGCAGCGGAAACAGCGGCAACTCCGATATCGGGTTCGGCAACCTCGGCTGCAATGACATCGGCTTCGGCAACACCGGCAGCGGGGACATCGGTCTCGGGCTCACCGGCAACAATCAGGTGGGTATCAACATCACCGGGTTGATGAACTCCGGGCCGGGAAATCTCGGCGTGGGGAATTCAGGTAGCGACAACATCGGATTCTTCAACTCCGGGAACGGCAACTTCGGCATCGTCAACTCCGGTGACGGCAATTTCGGTTTCGGAAACTCGGGCGATACCAATACGGGCCTCTGGAACGGTGGGAGCTTCAACTCCGGTTTCGGCAACGCGGCGGATCTCGACTTCGGGTTCGGAAACGCCGGTGCGGGAAATACGGGTTTCTGGGATGCGGGCAGCGGCAATGTGGGGTTCGCCGATGCGGGTCTTTTCAACGCCGGCGACTTCGACTCCGGTGGGGGCACGTTCGACTACTCGGGCGGCGCGACAGTGCCGGCAGGCGTGGGTTCCAACACCGGAAGCTTCAACTCGGGCAATGTGAACACGGGCTGGTTCAACTCCGGTGACAGCAACACGGGCCTGTTCGATTCGGGCACATTGGACACCGGGATCGGTCAATCGGCCGACCTGGCCGGGGTGGTCGCGAGTTCGGGCTACGGCAACTCCGGAACCGGATCCTCGGGCTTCTTCAACACGGGCAACGCGTCGTCGGGGCTGCTGAATCATGGCTCGCAAAGCGCCGGCTCGTTCAACACGGGCGACGTGCAGTCGGGGATGTTCAACACCGGCGGCTCCAATTCGGGCTTTTTCAACCGGGATTACGACAACGTCGGCATCGCCGACACCGGTTCCTACAACTCCGGGCTCGGGCTCTCGGGTAGCGACAACACCGGACTTTCCAACTCGGGCACCTACGATGCGGGTGCTTTCAACCAGGGCAACTACCAAGTCGGCATCCTCGGGCCCGGGCCGATCGCCACCGAGACGGGCACCGACTGATCGGCATGATGGAACTTTTGCCCGTCGGCCACCGACCTACTCCAGGCCTGCTTACCGCGTCCGCCCCCAGCCCGGGTGGTCGTCGATCTGACATCCAAGGAGCTGATCGCATGCCGCTTTCGCCGACGGAAGCGGCACAGTGACCACGCCGGTCTGGATGGCGTCGCCGCCGGAGGTCCATTCCGCGTTGCTGAGCAGCGGTCCCGGGTCCGGCGGATTACTGGCCGCGGCCGGGGCGTGGAAATCGTTGAGCGAGGCCTATACATCGGTCGCAGAAGGGCTCAGCGCGATTCTGGCGGCGGTGCAGGCCGGGGCGTGGGAGGGGCCCACCGCCGAACAGTACGTGGTCGCGCACGTGCCCTACCTGATCTGGCTGATGCAAGCCGGCGCTGACAGCGCGGCCGCGGCCGCCGAGCACGAGACGGCGGCCGGCGCCTACACCGCCGCGCTGGCGGCGATGCCGACTCCGGTGGAGCTGGCCGCAAACCACGCGGCGCATGCGGCGTTGACGGCGACGAACTTCTTCGGGATCAACACCATTCCCCTCGCCCTCAACGAGGCCGAGTACGTGTGGATGTGGATCCAGGCGGCCACGACGATGGCCCAGTATCATTTGACGTCTTCCGTGGCGGTGGCCACGGCGCCGCACACCATACCGCCGCCGCGCATCGTGAAAACGCCCCAGAGCAGTGACAGCAGCGACACCGGCGGCGGTGTGCAGGACATCGTCGACAACGACTCCGGCGACCCGTACGACCTGAGCTGGTGGGTGAATCGGTTTCTCGAGGTCCCACAGACCCTGGAGCGCGACGCGCTGGAATTCCCGCAGAATCCCTCCTTGGCGACAGCGCAGCTGGAGTCGGACATTCCGGGGTTGATCGCCGACGAGGTGGGCCACGCGGCGGAGGCCTACGAAGCGTTCTTCCCCGAGATCAACGCGCTTGCGGCCGTTTTGCCTATTGTCAACCCGGGTCTTGCGGTCGGCGTGGGCGTCGGCCTGGGAGGTGTGCCGCAGGTCGACCTCGACGTGACACCTGCGGTGCCTGCCACAGCGGTTCCGCAGGCACCCGGCGCTGCGGCGGCCGGCACCGCCCCGGCCGTGAGCGCCGCCCCGGCCGCGACACCGACACCGACCCCGGCTTCGGCTCCCGCGGCCGTACCGGCACCCGCCCCGGCGGGCGGCCCGCCACCGGCACCGCCACCGACCGGTGTCGGTGGCGGCGGCTTTCCCTACCTCATCGGCGGTCCGCGGACGGGCGCCGGCACCGGAATGGGGTCCGACGCACGGCGGAAGGCCCCCGAGCCCGAGGCCGCCGCGGTCGGTGCCGCCGCCGGGGCCGTGGCGCAGCGGCGGGAGAAGTCGCGCCAGGGAAGGCGGGCGGCGATGAAGAGCCCCGATCACGGTTACCGCTACGAGTTCCTGGGCCAGGAGCCGGACGGTCCGGAGGCAGGCACCGAAGAGGAGCGTGCCGCGGTGTCCGGTCGGGGCGCGGGGACGCTGGGTTTCGCCGGCGCGGCGCCGTCCGGCGCCGCCGCGCAAGCGGGCGGGCTGGCCGCGCTGGCCGGCGACGGATTCGGTGGCGGTCC
>NZ_JBMIOP010000193.1:0-36556 GCF_049197365.1 Mycobacterium sp. THU-M104 | reverse complement strand
GCCCAGGCCGTCGCGGCGGCCGTCAGCGGCTGCGGACCCGGGCCGGCATACATCAGTCCGGAGTTGACCTCCGGGGGTAACACCCCGAAATCCAGCCCCGCCGCGCCAGCCATCACCGGCCCGAACTAACCGGCGACCAGAGCGTTGGCGGCTTCGGTCAACGCGTAGGAGCCGGCGCTGGTTCGCAAGGCTGTGACAAACATTGACAGAATCTGTTCGGCCTGCGAGCCGAACGCCTGATACAGCTGGCCGTAGACGGCGAACTGGGCCGCGGTCAGCGCCGACACCGCGTCGGCGGCAGCGGGGATCACTTCGGTCGTCGGGGCCGCGGCCGCTTTGTTTTGAGCCGACATCGCCGAAACGGCCCCGGCCAACTGCCCCGCAACCGCATCCAGCATCTCCGGTTGCGTAGTGACAAAAGGCATGGAACTCGCTCCTTTCCCGTTGGAACAGAAAGGTCCCTGTGCGGGATGCGGTTCGCGTTGCGCCAATCACATCCTGAGAGAACCATCTGCCCCGACTTGTTGACAATGAAAACCATTACCATAAGACGCATATGTTCTATCAAGCGAGATGGTCGGGTGCAAGTGGCCATCGGAAGGCGTTCGGCTGCGCTCACGCCGGCCGGACCGCTGCCGACGACGATGAGTCTCGATGACGTCACGGCGGGCCGCCTACCCCCGTCGCCGCCGGCTCAAGCCCGCGTCTGCGGCCGGGGCTGCGTCCCGGCGCGGACTGGCCACCTGCGGGCACCGCGGCCGCAAGACCGTCTCGCTCTACGCCTGCCGGCGCACCCTGCAGACCGGCGCCGATCTGCTCACCGACAATCGGAAGACCCGGCTGGCCACCTTGTTCGCCATCGACGCCCACGCCGAGGTCGAGGCCACCTGGACCATCTATCAGCGCACCGTGGCCGCTTACTGACACCCCGACCGCAAGACCGGCCGCACCATGATGGCCGCGCCGATCACGCTGAGCGCCGGCGTCCCCAAGCCCCTGCAGGAAATCATCACCCTCGGACGGACGCTGAAGAAGCGTGCCGCCGACGTCCTGGCCTACCTCGACCGACCCGGCACTTCCAACGGGCCAGCCGAAGCGATCAACGGCCGCCTCGAACACCTCCGCAGCTCAGCCCTCGGCCTTCGCAACCTCACCAACTACATCGCCAGATCCCTACTGGAAACCGGCGGATTCAGACCCCAACTACGCCCCCGATTGTGAAGAGCCGCTTTACGTTCCAGCGGAACAACAATGCGTTGCCTCACAACTGCCGCGTGAAGTTGGGCGCCGCTATATCGTCGTCTCACCCGCCCGACCGCTGGCTCTTGCGCCATTCGCGGAAAGCTCCAAGCTCGTCGTCAAGCTCCTGCATATCCCGTTGCTTATGACATGTCTTGCACATGGGCATGTAGAACTCGGGGAACCGCGAATAGGGGAGGATGGTTCGTACTTGATTGAAATAATCTTGCGCGTCATACAACTCGGTCGGGTCAGTCCCGTCGTAAGCCCAATCTGCGGCGGGCTTGCCGCACACCACGCACGGGTGGTGTTTTGCCGCGCCCCACAACGCTCCACAGCGTTGGTGTGCCCCGTGGTAGGTCACCTCATCCCATACGGTTCGGATGGGTTTGACGGTCCCATGCTTCCGGTACTGTGCATTGTGCGTAGCGCAGTAGCCCAGCGATGTCGGCTTCTTCTCGCACCCCGCAGCAACGCATTTCTCGGGCTGCCTCTTTTTGACTAGAAAAGGCTCATCGAGAGGCAACCCTCGCTTGTATCGGTAGAGGTGGGCTTCGCAGTACCCGATTGAACTGTGCCGTCGCCGGTCGCACCATTTGATGATGCAAGCTCGGTCGAGACGCTGGTGAGGGTCGCCGCCCATCTGCTGCAACGCCCGGTACACGCCACTCCACGAGACGCCTAGCTGGCGAGCGATTTTACTCTGGCTCATGCCTTTTGAGCGGAGTGAGTAAATCTGCGAGCGGACTTCCGCAGTCAAACGGACGCGTATCGCAATCGGAGCATCCAAGTTGGCATCCCGCCTGAACCGTCCGTAATGGGTGTTGCACAAACCCTTCGCCTTGCGCTTGTTGTTGCAGCCCGCAACCTCGCAGCAGGCCTTTGGCCGCGTCCCGTCAGAACGGCGACTCATCGTCGCTACCGCTTCCATTTCTAGTGCGCATGCGCCATGCACGGAACTCCGCATATTCATCGTGAAGCTCTCGCATGTCGCGACGTTTGTGACAGCCCTTACACATCGGCATATAAAACTCGGGGAACCGCGAATAGGGGACGATGCTTTTGCGCTTGCCCCAGTCCGTCCTTTCGACGTACAGCTCGGTGGGGTCCTTGCCGTCATAGGCCCATTCCCCAGCAGGCTTGCCGCAGGCAATGCACGGATACTGCTGGACACGTCCCCAGATTCGTCGGCATCTATGGTGCACGGCGGAGTAGGTGCACGCGTCCCACACTGTCCGCTCGCGGATCGTGACCATGCGTCCATGCACTCGCTGCTGACGGATGTGCGCCGGGCAGTAGCCCTTGGAATACGCTCGCTGCGTGCAGCCGGGAAATGTGCACTTGTCCGGCTGTTTCATGCGCGGTTCAAACTCAGGCACCATCTCACCGCCGGTCTTTAGGCGGTGAGCATGACCTTGGCAGTATCCGCTCTTGCTCGCACGAGGACGGTCGCACCCATCGACCACACATGGCGTTCTTTGCCCATTGGGTGCCCGCATAAGCGGAGCTTCGAGTGAAGCGCCGCGCTTGTGTCGCATCTCGTGCATTCGGCAGTAGCCAAGCGGTCCGTAGTTCGATAACCGGTCACAGCCGTCCAGGCTGCATCGCTTTGGTCCTGGCCGCTCGTAAGGGTCGCCCATCTGAGCGAGACAGCGGGAAACGCTGGCGTGCGATATGCCGGCCCTCCGGCCTATCTCGCTCATGGTCATGCCCTGTGCGCGAAGGTCCCGAATGACGGCCTTCACGTCCGCTTTGATGCGCGGTCGCGGAGGCTGTTTGCCTCCCGTACTCGCAGACATGATGAGACGATAACGCGCGCCGCTGACAGCCAGGCTTCATATGCAGCAAACGCCGATCTGCACCAAAGCGTTTCGTGCGTGGTGCCGCGGCGCCACCGGAGTCACCTCCGGCGGCGGCCAGGTCTCAGCCAGCTCGGCCCGTCGAGGGTGTCGAGTGCGCCGCGCCAGCTCATCGAGGGCCAGGCGCGGCCAGCGTCCGGCTCGGCTGCGGCATCGATGGCGCGTTTGCTGCGCGGCCTGGACCGCACGGCGCCACGTGCTGGTCTGTTCAGGTCGATTGGTCGCTGGGCAGCCTGATGAGCGCGTGGGCGGCTTGGGCTATCTGCTGACGAAGGACCGCACGACCCGTTGGCCAGTGGCTTGCGGCGGATACCCGATCACACGGCTTCGGTCTCAGTCTGCCGAGTTGCGGAGTGTGGTTTGACCGACGTGCTCTATTCCTTCGACACCAGCGCCGTCCTCAACGGACGGCGCGACCTTTTCAGGCCCATGGTGTTTCGTGGTCTATGGGCACTGGTACGGGACGCCATCAAGAGTAGCCGAATCGGCCCCTGCGGCCCGCGTATGCCGCGCTGAGCGGAGGCGGAGATGACTGGTGCTCGGGACCCCGCCGGAAAGGCCGTCGCCGGCGCCTCGGCGCCGCTTCGCGGCCTGGACGTGATTACTGATTCGAATGGGTTGAGTTCGAACGGGTTGAGCCAATCCTTTGATCTCGATGCAAATGCGTTGCTAGTGTGCCGTCTATGACGCACGCGCGATTGCACCAGGGCTCATCCGACGTGGAGGGAAGCCAGCGGGTCGAGGAGCGGCGCCGGAACGGGAGTTCCGCCGATACGCCGACCGACATCCTGATGCGTTTGCCCGCTCTGGTGGTCTTGGAGAGGATCCCCGTTCCCACAGTCGCCATCGCGCGTGACGGCGATATCCTGTTCGCGAACACGGCATTCGCCGAAATGGTCGGCTATCCGCAGGACGGGCTGGCGGGTGCGGAGTTCCCACAGATCTTCAATATCGACCTGGCCGCGCTGAACGCGCTGTCCGGCGCCGAAGCACTGGCGAACATGGTTGTCGGGCTGAAGCACTGCGAGGGGTGGACGGTGCGGGCAAAGATGAGCAAGTCGGCGCTGATGCGCCACGACGATCCGGTCGTGTTGGTGACATTCGAGAATCTCACCGAGCGTCTGTGGGTCGACGAGGCGTAGAGCCCGTCGGCCCGCCTTTCCGGCGCCGGACTACGACTGCGGGCTACGACTGCGGGTGTGCCGATGCCACGGCCGTGGCGGGGCGGCCGAATGCGAGCGGTTCGGTGGAGACTTTTTTCAGCGCGAGCGCGTGGCGCCGGTTGGTGAACTGGGTGAAGTAGTCGGTCCGGTCCGGGCTGGTGAAGCTCGCGAGGGCGAGAGTGCACGTCCTGCGCAGGTTGTCCAGGTAGTGCTCGGGTTGGTCGAGGTCGCTGATTCTGCGGACACCGACCCACATCGCCACGAGCATGGTGGCGACGTCCCCGGGTTCGTGTCGGTCGGTGACGTCACCTTCGGCGAGTGCTCGTTCGATGAGTGTGGCGACGAACTCGACCCACGACTGCCACCGGGTGCCGGCCAGATCCGGCCCGCTGTCGAGGGTGTCGAGCAGTCGCAGACCGGCGCGGGCCACCTCGTCCTGGATATCCTGGACGGCAAGAAGATAGATGAGGTCGATCAGTGTCTCCAGCCCCGACATCTTGCGGGCGAGCAACTCCCGGACCGCGGCACCGCTCATCTCGGTGACGTGGTCGATGATTGCCATCGCCAGTGCCTGCTTGGAGGGGAAATGAAAGTACATCGCCCCTTTGGTCAGCTCGGCCTCCACAAGGATGTCATCGAGGCTGACCAGGTTGTAGGGGCGGTGAGAAAACTGGCGTGACGCTGCGAGGACGAGCCGATGGCGGGTGGTGCCGGCGCGTCGTTCGCTACCCTCCGTCATACCACGTCCCGTCTGGTGGCGATTGCCGCGCAGCGACTAGGCGCTGCCTGCACGGCTCCGCTGTCTTTGATTCAGTTCCCGCGATCATAGGCGGTTGAGTATCCCCATCCGCCCTCCGCCCGCCGTTGTCGTCCAACCCGGCCTCACCGCTGAACACACACACGGGTTCTGTTATAATGCTGAACTCCAACCGCCAAACCAGGTCATCGAGGATGCGGTTTTTTCCCGACCCGAATTGTCGCCTGGCGCCGGAACTGCCCGCCCCCTACTCGTGGCCCCCTACTATGTGACAGTGACACGCCTGTCCAACGCGCGGATTCCACGGTTATCGGTGTCCGATCGGGACAAACATTCGCTGACGCGGTCGAGCACCGAGGAGAAACGACCATCGCTTCCTGGAGCGCAGAAATTCTCGACGCCGAGGATCCCGCAGAAAAGGCGGAAGTGGATCGACTGCGCGCCGATCCCGCGGTCGAATTCATCGACCGCTCGCAGGATCAACTCGCGCAGTTGCGCGCGCTCCGGCCCTCGCCCGCTGCGGAGTTGGTGACCGAACCCCGGCGGTGGGCGTACTACCCGTGGCGCCGGGCAGTGGTGTCGATTCTGGGGCCCCGCGGTTTCCGCGCGGTCCGATTGGATCGCAACAGGAATGTGATCACCACCGACGAACAGGCGCGGCTCGGCGAACTGCGCGTCGGCGTGGCCGGTCTCAGCGTCGGGCATGTCATCGCGCACACGCTGGCCGCGCAGGGCCTTTGCGGCGAGTTGCGGCTCGCGGATTTCGACGGCCTCGAGCTGTCCAACCTCAATCGGGTGCCGGCAACCGTATTCGACCTCGGGCGCAACAAGGCCGAGGTGGCCGCCCGCCGAATCGCCGAGATCGATCCCTACCTGCGCGTCCGGGTTCTGGACGCGGGCCTGACCGTCGACAACCTCGACGAGTTCCTCGACGGACTGGACGTAGTCGTCGAGGAATGCGATTCGCTGGACATCAAGGTCAGCCTGCGGCAGGGCGCTCGTGCCCGGGGAATACCCGTGCTGATGGCGACCAGCGACCGGGGGTTGCTGGACGTGGAGCGTTTCGACCTCGATCCGCAGCGCCCGATCCTGCACGGTCTGCTCGGCGGCCTGGATTACGCCCGGCTGGCCGGCATGGAAAGCCGGGAAAAGGTCCCGCACATGCTCCGGTTCCTCGAAGCCGACCAGCTGTCGGCCCGCATCCTGGCGTCGGTGGTCGAGATCGACCGCACGCTGTCGACCTGGCCGCAGGTCTGCGGCGACGTCATCCTGGGGGCGAGCGCGATCGCCGAGGCGGTCCGCCGGATCGGCGTGGGCGAAGCCCTGCGATCGGGCCGGACCCGCATCGACCTCGGCTCGGCGATCGACCGGCTCGACGAACCGCGGCGGGCCGGCGATGGCCCGGTGCCCGTGGACGCCGATCCGGATCCGGCGCTGCCGGGTGTGTCGGGTCTCATCGCCGCGGCGGCAGTACGGGCCCCGTCCGGGGGCAACTCGCAACCGTGGCGCATCGAGGCCACCCCGCAGGAGATCACCATCCGGCTTGCGCCCGAGCACACGTCGACCATGGACGCCGGCTACCGCGGCAGCGCGGTCGCGCTCGGCGCCGCCGTCTTCAACGTCAAAGTAGCCGCGGCCAGCCAGCAGGTGCTGGGCCCGGTGACCGTGCTGGAGAACGTCGACGGCGCGCCGCTACGGGCGACGGTGCAGCTGAGCGGCGGCGCCGACCCCGATCTGGCCGCGCTGTATCAGTCGATGCTGGCACGCGAAACAAATCGGCAGCTCGGCACGCCGCAGCCGATCGCCGCTGCGGCCGTCGACCGCATGCGCGTGGTCGCCGCCCGCGAGGGGGCCCTGCTGCACCTGGTGGCCGGGCAACCCGAAATCGCCTCAGTGGCTGATGTGCTCGCGGCTGCCGACCGCATCAGGTATCTCACGCCACGGCTGCACGCGGACATGATCTCCGAGCTGAGGTGGCCCGGAGATCCGCATCCCGACACCGGTATCGACGTGCGCAGCCTCGAGCTCGGGGCCGGCGACCTCGCAGTGCTCGACATCTTGCGGCGGCCGGACGTGATGACCAACCTGGCCGACTGGCACGCCGGAGACGCCCTGGGCGAGGACACCCGCCGGCGCCTGTCGACGAGTTGCGCGGTGGCCATTGTCTCGGTGGCCGGACGTTCCCTGACCGACTACGCGCGCGGCGGATCGGCCGTCGAGGCGGTGTGGATCGCTGCGCAACAGCACGGGCTGGCGGTCCAGCCCATCTCGCCGGCCTTTCTGTACGCCCACGACCGTGCGGATCTCGTCGGTTTGTCGCCGACGTTCGCCGATGAGCTGGGCGAGCTCCAGCAGCGGTTCCGGCAACTGGTCGGTGTGCCCTCCGGTGCGTCAGCCGCGCTGATCCTGCGTTTCGCCGTCGCCGCGCCGGCCTCGGTCCGCAGCCGGCGCAACTTCGGGCGCGTCCACGTGCCGCATTAGCACCACCCGCTACGCTGGGGGGGTGTCCGGCTCGTTGGAGGACCTGGTAACCGGGGCCGCTGCCGAGTTGATGGCAGCTGTCGCCGGCAACGCGGCGTCCATCAGTGAGCGGGTGCTCGCCAACCTGGTCGACCGGTTCGGCGTGGATTTCGGCTTTCTGCGCCACAACGACCACACCATCCACGCGACGATACTGATCGCCGAGTGGCCGCCGCGCCCGGAAATCCCCGACCCCGACCCGCTCGGTGTCGTCTACTTCGCCGACGCCGACTCCGTCTTCGCCCGGGCCGAGACCCTCAAGCAACCCGACGTCTTGCGCCCCGAGACGACCAACGCCGACTACCAGTCGAACATCGAGGAGGGAACCGGCGTACCCGCCGTCTCGCTCGCGTGCGTCCCGCTGCTGTCCGGGGACCTGACCACCGGAACGCTGGGCTTCGTCAAGTTCGGCGACCGCGAATGGATGCCCGAGGAGCTGAACGCGCTGCAGGCGATCGCGGCGCTCTTCGCCCAGTTGCAGGCCCGCACCGTTGCCGAGGAGCAGGTTCGCCACCTTGCCGAACACGACGATCTCACCGGCCTGCTGAACCGGCGAACCCTGATCGGCCGGCTCGACGAGCGTCTTGGGGCGGGCATGCCCGCCCCGGTCTCGATCCTGTTCCTCGACGTTGACCGGTTGAAGGTGGTCAACGACCACCTCGGTCAAAACCCTGGCGACCGTTTCATCATGGCTTTCGCCGACCTCTTGCGGGCGGCGGTCGACGTTCCCGCCCTGATCGCCCGGTTCGGCGGCGACGAGTTCGTCGTCGTGCCGGCCGCGCCGATGACCGTGGACGCCGCCGCGGACTTCGCCCGCCGGGTGCAGAAACGGGTCCACACGCAGGTCGTGATCGACGGCGAGATGCTGGCCCGCACGGTCAGCATCGGGGTCGCCGCGGGAACCCCCGGCCGCGACACCACCTCGGAGCTGCTGTTCCGGGCCGACCAGGCGACCCGATCGGCCAAGGCCTCCGGCGGGGCCACCGTCACGGCTTTCAGCCCGGAGATGGCCGCCGAGGAAGCCATCCGCAACGACGTCGAACTGCGCCTGCAGGAGACCATCGACAGCGAAAGCAGCGACCTGGTGCTGCATTACCTTCCCGAGTTCGACATGCGCACCGGCGAGATTCTGGGCACCGAGGCGCTCGTTCGTTGGCAACACCCCACCCGGGGCCTGCTGATGCCCGACGCGTTCATCGACGTCGTCGAATCGGTCAATCTCGCGGGCAAGCTCGGCCGACTCGTCATGCGATCGGCCTGTGCGCAGTTCGCGGACTGGCAGGCGCACGGCGTCGGGCAGGGCGCCGTGTTGCGCGTCAACGTCTCTCCGGTGCAACTCGTCGCGGACGGCATCGTGGAGACGGTTGCCGCGACCATCGAGGCCTTCGGGCTCGCACCGGGCGCGGTCTGCCTGGAAATCACCGAACGCGTCGTGGTGGCCGACATCGACGCCACGCGCAAGACGCTGGCCGGACTCAAGGACATCGGGGTGGAGATCGCCATCGATGACTTCGGCACCGGTTACAGCGCCCTGGGATACCTGAAATCCCTTCCCGTCGACCTGCTCAAGATCGACCGCAGTTTCGTCCGCGACCTCGGCCGCAACCCGCGCGACCTGGCGATCGTTCAGTCGATCGTGACGCTGGCGAACGCCTTCGGGCTGGAGGTGGTGGCCGAGGGCGTCGAGACCGTGGGCGCAGCCAAAGCACTGCTGGCCATCGGCTGCACCCGCGCGCAGGGCTTTTTGCTGTCGCGCCCCCTGGACAGTGCGGCGATGGAGGCCTTGTTCGCCAGGCGCTTCATACCGATGAACTTTTCCAACGGAAACGTTCCGGCACACGAGGAACTCTCCGCACCTAACCACCACGGCATCGGCGATTCGCCCCACCGGCGGTCGAAGCGCACGGGCTTCCAGTCGCTTCAGTGATTCACCGCAGGCCCGCCCGCTCGGCGCAGGCCCGCCCGCTTGGCTCACGCCGACCGAGCGGGCGCGGACCTGCGGTGAATCGCGATCGTCACGCCATGCTGGCGAGGGGCAATTCGGTCTCGGACTGCTGGTAGAACGATTGCGTCAGGTGTTGCGTTTCCATGAGGATTTTGGCGACCTGTTCGGGCTCCGCGTGGTTGACGAAATCGCGCCGGTTCCACCACATCATCTTGGTCTGATAGCGCTCGTCGGGATAGGGCGTGGCGGGAACGCCCGCGACCACCCCACCGGAGGAGCGCCACCGGTTCAGGACGTAGGCGGCGGCCGTGGCCATGCAGAACTGCGCATCGAGCAGGGCCATCATGTGAAAGCCGCTGCGGGCCAGAGCAGCGGTGAGGCAGCGATCGTGGTTCAGTTCGTCGGCTACCCACGCCGACTTCATTTCCAGGACGCCGAAGGGCACCCGGGCGGTGATCATGTCGCGGACGGCCTGTTCTCCCGGTTGCCCGGACCATTCGGCCACCGCGTGCGAGTCGTCGGCCGATTGCAACGGCCCGATGGCCCGCACGCCTGCCACCATCTGTCCGCCGGAATCGACCACTGCTAGGTACATGATGGTGTCGGAGCCGCTGAGCAGCGCGTCGACGTCCAGAGCGCACTCGACGCCGTGTTTGTGGTAGCTGCGCTGGGCACCCTCGGCGTACTCGTCCCAGAGATCGCTGTCCGTCGACGGTTGCGAGAGCACCAGCGTGCAGTCGATGTCCGGGTCAGTCCAGCTGAGGCTGTGCCCAAGCTGGAATTTGCCGGCGTTAGCGGCGTTCAGGGGTATGACGGTCATCGGGCCTCCTGGGAGTTCGGTGCGCCGACGCTGTGCCGGCGAGTGTCAGAACGATGGACGTGACTTCACGGACGGCGCTCTCGTCGCCTACGAATGGCCATCCTCTCGACCTCCCCGGAGGGAAATCCATACCAAAGGAATGCAAACGACGTCAGGGCCGGACTAAGTATATTACAAGTTCCCGTGATTACCATGTATTTTTTCGGCCTAATGGACCGCTTTGACAAAGCGGCAACCACCGGAAATGGGTGCCGGTTGACTGTCTATGCGCTTGGCAGGCATGGCGGGCGTCGCCCCTGCGATCCGAGACCGATGGGAGTGTGGTTCTCACTGTTCCCGGATCGAACTCGCGGTAATTGCCAAGCAATGGTTTGCACTTAAAACCGTGTATTTCCGGCCTTATGCGCAGGACAACTCTTTGGCGCTGACGGCAATTTTCGGCGACAAAGACGTCGAACGTTCCAGTCTTCACGTAGCAGCGCATCGCCGCGTCGCCGTCAGCTGACCTGGCAAACTGTGCGGATCGGCGCGCTGGTGGCGGCCCAGGATGCGCCGAGCGGGCTTCCGCGGGGCGCAAAGCATTTTATCCTCGAAAATCCGCGGTCTGCCCTAGGGGTGCGGTTGGTGCATCGGCGGGCGGTGGTCGATCATGGGCCCCGCCCGGCAAAACTCATGCTGCGCGGGTATCACGCGAAAATGGCTATTGAGTCGCGGCCGGCACGGATTCTGGCGACAAGACCTTTGCACGTGTATTAATCGATCGGTGCCGCTGACGTCGACGATGCATATCCCGGCGGAAGGTCAACGAGGTGACCGCGGCGGATTCGGGGGCAACTTTCCGTGAGCACGTTGACGAATTCAAGGATCGGCTCTCGGGTGGCCGCCTACCGGTTGTTGCCGCATCGGCAGCCGACGCCATAACCTGAGGGGGACCGTGCCCCGTACCGGCGCGGGTGAGGGTCGGGAAGGCATAAAGAAAAACGGCAGGTTCATGGCAGTGCGGGCGGCACGGGAACGGGGCGTGTGCCGGCACTCTGCGACCCCTAGGACATCGCGGTGGCCGAACTGACCGGTGCGCGCGCCGAAGAGCTCGCGACCATGCAGATCTTCGCGGACTGTGCCGTCGCGGACCTGGTGCCGTTGGCCGCCTGCGTCGAGCCGCTGCGTGCCACGGCGGGCCAGGTGCTGATGCGGCAGGGTGAGCAGGCGGTCTCGTTCCTGCTCATCTCGTCGGGCAGCGCCGAAGTCGGACACGTCGGCGATGACGGCGTGGCAATTCTCGAGCGGGTCGTGCCGGGCATGATCGTCGGGGAGATCGCGCTGCTGCGCGACATTCCGCGGACGGCTACGGTCACGACCGTCGAACCCCTGGCCGGATGGATCGGGGACGGCGACACATTCGCCCGATTGGTGAACATTCCCGGGGTCATGGACCGGTTGCTGCGCATGGTGCGCCAACGCCTCGCCGCATTCATCACACCCATCCCGATCCGGTTACGCGACGGCACTCACCTGCTGTTGCGCCCGGTTCTGCCGGGTGACAGCGAACGGACCGTGCACGGGCATGTTCACTTTTCCGGCGAGACGCTGTACCGGCGGTTCATGACGGCTCGCCTCCCGAGCCCGGCGTTGATGCACTACCTGTCCGAGGTCGACTACGTCGACCACTTCGTCTGGGTGGTGACCGATGGGAGCGACCCCGTGGCGGATGCGCGATTCGTGCGCGACGATGCCGACCCGACGGTCGCCGAGATCGCGTTCACCGTCGCCGACGCCTACCAGGGCCGGGGGATCGGAACCTTCCTGATCGGCGCACTGTCCATCGCCGCCCGGCTCAACAAGGTCGAAAAATTCTCGGCGCGAATGCTGTCCGGAAACGTGGCGATGCGTGCCATCATGGACCGCTACGGCGCGGTGTGGCAGCGCGAAGACGTCGGAGTCGTCACTACCGCGATCGACGTGCCCCGCCGCCGCGACATGGGACTCACGGCTGACACGGCCGATCGGATCGACCGCGCCGCTCGCCAAGTGATCGAGGCGGTCGGCTGAGCCCCGCAATGCCCGAAAGACGTTGATTTTCGTGATAGGAACACCGCATGCGGCCGTTGCGGAACGGCGGGGCGGCGATTCCCGTGCTCACTCTGCTGGCGACCGCATGCACCATGTCGCCGGCGCCGGGTCCGTCGACCTCGCCGCCGGCGCCGCGCGGTGCGGCCGTCAACCCCGCCCACATCAAGCGGATCGCCGGCGATTTCCCACCCGGTTACGAGGTGGCCAGCGGCGTCGCCAGGGGGGCCGCGCCCGACTTGACCTGGGGTCTGGGGGCGAATGCAGCCGACGTCAGGGCTAGGCCCGCGCGCTGCGCCGCGCTCGCCGACCCCGGCGCGGGGCGTGCCCAGTCCGCCCAGGGCGTCTCCGGATCGGGTGCGGGAGGCATCGTCGACGCGGTCGTGGTGACGCTGCCGGGTCCGGCGGACCCCGACGCGAATCTCGTCGCGACGTGTGGTCAGTGGACCATGAGCGCGGGTCACACCACGGCCGGCGTGCGCCTCATCGCGGCCCCGCACGTCGACGGCGCGCAAACCCTCGGCATGGTGGCCGACCTCAAGTCCTCCGTTGAGTCGGGCACCCAGATCGATTCGCGCG
The DNA here is from genome assembly GCF_049197365.1 of Mycobacterium sp. THU-M104. NCBI lineage: Bacteria > Bacillati > Actinomycetota > Actinomycetes > Mycobacteriales > Mycobacteriaceae > Mycobacterium > Mycobacterium sp. THU-M104. The sequence continues at coordinate 23,607 of NZ_JBMIOP010000193.1, read as the reverse complement.
CATACACGTTCATCGCCTATCTGGGGGACCACTACGCGTTCACCACACTCGTCACCGATCCGGGCGCGGCCGTGCCGGCGCTGCCACCGCAGTTCGCCGCCGACCTGCTCGTCACAACGGTGTCCACGTTGCGCGGCTGAGCATCCGGCTTGGGTAGATTGGCCACGATGGTCAAGCTGTGGGCCGCGGCCGCCTGTGTGTGCGTGCTCGCCGGCTGCTCATCGGGTACGGATGCCTCGGCGGTGAAGGCGGACATCGGCAAGGTCTCCGTCGTGAAGTCGAGCTTCGGGCCCGACTTCACGGTCACCGACATCGGCGAGCGGGGGATCGACCCGCAGCTGCTGGCTCCGCGCAAGCTGCCCGAGGGACTGCGTTTTGATCCTGCGAACTGCGCGACAGCGGTGGCGGTCCCGGATATGCCGCCGGACCTGAAAGGCAATATGGCCGCCATCTCCGCCGAGGGCAAGGGCAACCGGTTCGTCGTGATCGCCGTGGAGACCTCCGCGGAGGTGCCGCTCGCCGACCCGGGGAAGGACTGCGCCAAGGTGGCGTTCTCCGGAGACCAGCTGCGCGGCGGCATCGAGGTGGTCGAGGCACCGCACATCGCCGGAGTTCACACGCTGGGCACCCACCGCGTCCTGCAGACGGTGGTCGCGGGCGCGGTCCGCACCGGGGAGCTCTACGACTATTCCGCCCAGTTCGGCGACTACCAGGTGATCGTCATCGCCAACCCGCTGGTGGTCCCCGACCAGCCGGTGGCGCCGGTCGACACCGATCGTGCCCGCGATCTGCTCGTCAAGGCGGTAGCCGCGGTCCGGAGTTGAGCTGGTCAGCGCACGTCGCGCGGCCGGAACTGGACGCTGATCCGCGGACCCGCGGGCGCCGACGTCTTGGGAACCGCGTGCTCCCAGGTGCGCTGGCATGATCCGCCCATCACCAGCAAGTCGCCGTGCGCTTGTGGCAGCCGCAACGACGGGCCCCGGGGGCCTGGGCCACGGCGCCGCAACGCGAGGGTACGCGTGGCGCCGAGGCTGACGATCGCGACCATGGTGTCCTCGGCACTGCTGCGGCCGATGGTGTCGCCGTGCCAGGCCACACTGTCAGAGCCGTCGCGGTAGCAACACAGCCCCACCGTCGTGAACGGTTCGCCGAGTTCGCCGGCGTAGATGTCGTTGAGCCGCCGCCGCAGCCGCCCCAGCAGGGGGTGTGGGGGGTCCTCGAGTGTCAGGTCGTGAAAGCTCACCAGCCGCGGCACGTCGACCACCCGGTCGTACATGTGGCGGCGTTCGGCCCGCCAGGGCACGGTCGCCAGCAGGGCCTCGAACAGGTTCGCCGCGTCGGGCGAGTCACCCGCGAGCCAGCCCGCGCGGATTTCGATGAAGGCGCCGCCGCCGAGGTGGCGGCGTTCGGTGTGCTCGAAAAGCGAGCCCTGGACCGCGATCCCCACGTCACCCAGCGTATCGCACGCACGTTCGAACCGATGGCGGCGCGGCGGGTGTGTGGCCCGATCGTGGCGCCGCTACGGTTGCTCTGTGGGCGTCGTCGAGTTGGGCACCGATTCCGAGGTCGGCACGTTACGGGTGGCCATCCTGCACCGTCCGGGCGCCGAGCTGGGCAGGCTCAGCCCGCGCAACGTCGACCAGCTGCTGTTCGACGGACTGCCGTGGGTGGCGCGCGCGCAGGAGGAGCACGACCAGTTCGCCGAGTTGCTGCGCAGCCGCGGCGTGGAGGTCCTGCTGATGTCGGACCTGCTGACCGAGTCGCTCAACCACAGCGGGGCGGCCCGGATGCAGGGCGTGGCAGCTGCCGTCGATACATGGAGGCTGGGAGTGCCTCTGGCGCAAGAGCTTTCGGCCTACCTGCGCAGCCTCGAACCGGGCAAGCTGGCCCACGTGCTGATGGCCGGTATGACGTTCGGCGAGTTGCCGCCGGAAACGCGCACAGATGGGTCGCTGGTGCTTCGTATGCACCGCGGTTCTGACTTCGTCATCGACCCGCTGCCGAACCTGTTGTTCACCCGTGACTCGTCGATGTGGATCGGTCCGCGGGTGGTGATCCCGACGCTTGCACTGCAGGCGCGGGTGCGCGAGGCCTCGCTGACCGACCTCATCTACGCCCATCACCCGCGTTTCACCGGGGTGAGACGGGCCTACGAGTCGCGTACCGCGCCGGTCGAGGGCGGTGACGTCTTGTTGCTCGCCCCGGGTGTGCTCGCGGTCGGGGTTGGTGAGCGTACCTCTCCGGCGGGTGCCGAAGCGTTGGCGCGCAGCCTTTTCGACGACGACCTGGCCACCACCGTGGTGGCCGTGCCGATCGTGCAGCGGCGCGCGCAGATGCACCTGGACACGGTGTGCACGATGGTCGACACCGAGACCGTGGTGATGTACGCCAACATCGTCGACTCGCTCTCGGCGTTCACCATTCAGCGCACACCCGACGGCGTGACCATCAGCGACGAGACGCCGTTCCTGGAGGCCGCAGCCAAGGCGATGGGAATCGACAAGCTGCGCGTCATCGACACCGGTCTGGATCCCGAAATCGCCGAACGCGAACAGTGGGACGACGGCAACAACACCCTGGCGTTGGCGCCCGGCGTCGTCGTCGCCTATGAGCGAAACGTCCAGACCAACACCCGGCTGCAGGAGGCCGGCATCGAGGTGCTGACCATCGCGGGGTCCGAACTGGGCACCGGCCGCGGCGGCCCCCGCTGCATGTCCTGTCCGGCCGCCCGCGATCCGGTCTAGCCCCGTCTAGCTCTGCTGCGCCGAGATTGCCGCCACGGTCGTGGCGGAGGGCCCGATCACAACCCGCACGGCAGTCTCGGCGGGGAACGCGAGGTCGCCGCCCCGCGGCCCGACTCACCGCCAGCTGGGCAGCCAGATCTCCATGTTCCAGGTCTGTTGCGAGATGGGCAGCCCGGTGAGCACCGGGAAGAGCCAGGCGAAGTTGGTCGCCACCGAGGCCACGTAGCAACTCACCAGGATCAGCCCGAGCGTGCGACGTTCCCGGCCCTGCTCAGGGGCATAGAGAATGTCACCACAGATCAATGCGATGGCCATGACGAGGAAGGGCGCCATCGTCGCCGCATAGAAGAAGTACATCTGCCGGTCGATGTCGGCGAACCACGGCAGCCACCCCGCGCAGTAGCCGACCCAGACCACGGCGTACCGCCAGTCCCGGCGTACGACCATGCGCCATGTCCCATATGCGAGGACCAACACCGCCGGCCACCACATGGCGGGCGTGCCGATCAGCATCTCGGCTTTGACGCACGACTGCGCGCCGCAGCCGGGAACGTTCTGCTGGTCGATGGCGTACAGCACGGGCCGCAGCGACATCGGCCAGCTCCACGGCTTGGACTCCCACGGGTGGTGGTTGCCGGCGGCGTTCGTCAGGCCGGCATGGAACTGCAACGCCTTGGCGGTGTAGTACCACAGCGAGCGCACGGCGTCGGGGAGGGGCACCACCGAGTGAGGCCCGATCGCCTGGCCCACCTCGTGCCGGTCGATCGCGGTTTCCGAGGCGAACCAGGGCGCATAGCCGGCCAGATAGACGGCGAACGGGATCAGGCCCAGCGCGTAGCCGGTGGGCGCCAGGTCGCGGCGCAGCGTGCCGAGCCAGGGCCGCGTGACCTGGTACTGACGGCGCACGGCCACGTCGGACGCCAACGACATCGCCCCGAAGAACACGACGAAGTACAGACCCGACCACTTCGTCCCGCACGCCAAGCCGAGCAGCGCCCCGGCGCCGAAACGCCACCAGCGCACGCCGAGTCGTGGGCCCCATTCGGTTTCGGCAATGCGGCCCTCCAGCAGCGCGACGTGCATCCGCCGGCGCACCTGGTCGCGGTCGACGATGAGGGCCCCGAAAGCCGCCACCACGAAAAAGGTGAGGATTCCGTCGAGCAGCGCGGTCCGGGCGGTGACGAAACTGACGCCGTCGCAAATCAGCAGCACGCCCGCGATGCCGCCGACCAGCGTCGAGCGGCTGATCCGCCGCACGATGCGCGTCACCAGCGCGACCAGGACCACCCCCAGCACCGCACCGCTGAATCGCCAGCCCACGCCGTCGTAGCCGAAAATCGCCTCGCCCAGCGCGATCACCTGCTTGCCGACGGGGGGATGGACGACCAGGCCGAAGCCGGGGTTGTCCTCCACCCCGTGGTTGTGCAGCATCTGCCAGGCCTGGGGCGCGTAGTGCTTCTCGTCGAAGACGGGCGTGCCGGCGTCGGTCGGCGAGCCCAGGTTCACCAACCGGCTCACCGCAGCCAACAGCGTGACGACGCCCGTTGTGACCCAGCCCCGGAAGTGGTCGGTCGGTCCGAAGTCGGCGACCGGGATCAAGCGTCCGGGGCTGACGACGGGGACGACACGTTCCTGCGCGGCCACGGAGCGTTCGCGGAGCGGGGCGGTCATCTCGTCGATCGTAAGCTGTGGGTCATGACCCACGGTCGGCTGTTGCTCGGCGCGACGCCGCTGGGACAGCCCTCGGATGCGTCGTCGCGCCTGATCGATGCCCTGGCCCGCGCCGACGTGGTGGCCGCCGAGGACACCCGCCGGGTACGAATGCTGGCGAAAGCCCTCGGCGTCGGCATCACCGGCCGGGTGGTCAGCCTGTTCGACCAGGTCGAGGCCACGCGGGTGCCCGCCCTGGTCGACGAGGTCAATTCCGGCGCGACCGTGTTGGTGGTCAGCGACGCGGGCATGCCGGTGATCAGCGACCCGGGGTACCGGCTGGTCGGGGCGTGCGTCGCAGCGGGCTTGCCGGTGACGTGTCTGCCGGGCCCGTCGGCGGTGACCACCGCGCTGGCGGTCTCCGGTCTACCCTCGGACCGGTTCTGCTTCGAGGGATTCGCGCCGCGCAAGGCTCCGGCGCGCCGGGCCTGGCTGGCTTCGCTGGCCGAGGAGCGGCGCACCTGCGTGTTCTTCGAGTCGCCGCGCCGGCTGGCCGCGTGTCTGCGCGATGCGGTCGACGAACTCGGCGGTGCCCGCCCGGCGGCGGTGTGCCGGGAGCTGACGAAGGTGCACGAAGAGGTGGTGCGCGGGACGCTCGAGGAGTTGGCTGCGCGGGCGGCCGACGGCGTGCTCGGCGAGATCACGGTCGTGCTGGCCGGTGCCGCGCCCCGCGCCGATCTTCCGGCGCTGGTGACGCGGGTGGAGGAACTCGCCGCTGACGGCGTCCGCGTCAAAGATGCCTGCGGCGAGGTGGCGGCGGCGCACCCCGGGGTGCGCTCACGCCAGCTCTACGACGCGGTGCTGCGATCCCGGAAGGCCTGAGTCGATGTCAGGGGGTGCACGCTCCGATGGGGCCGATCGACGGTGTGCAGAACTGCGGGTGCGGGAGGGCGGGCAGTCCCGGCAGCGCCGGTGCCGCCGGGAGGCCCACCGCGGGCAGCGCCGGAAGCGCCGGCAGCGCGGGCACACCGACCGACGGCAGACCTGCCGCCGGGAGGACAGCCCCCGCCCCCGGGATGGACGCTACTGCGGGGAGCGCGGCGGCCGCGGTCGTCAGCCCGCTGGTCCCGCTGGTGTTGACACCGGGGATCGAGAACGAGGGCAAGCCGATGTCGTTGGGCAGGAGCCCGTCGTCCTTGAGGTAGATGAGCGCAAAGACGGCGGATTCTCCGAGGCCAAACACGCTGCTTGCGGAGCCCAGCAGGAGTGGCAGCACCGAGGCCGCGCTGACGGGGATGGCGGTCAGGCCCCCGAGCCCGGCCAGTCCGGGCACGGCTCCGGCCAGGCCGGGCAGCATGGGCGCCAGGCCGTAGGGGTCGGGAATGCCACTCAATCCCCCTTCGGGAACGCCGCCCAGCCCCCCGACCGGCGTGCCGGACCCGCCGATTGCCGGTCCGGCGCTGCCGCCGCCGATCATTGCGGGCGCGGCGGCCGCGGGCACCTCACTGGCGGCCGACGTCGCGCCGGGTTCGGGCGCCGGCTGCGGCGCGATCATGTTGCCCGCCTCGGAGAAGGCCGGGGATTCGGCGTTCTGCGCGACCGGCTTCGGTGCCTCGGGCATCAGGACGGCGGCCAGCTTCTCGCACCCGGCGCCGCCCGTGGCGTCGCACATCCCACCTACCGGCAAGGGCGCGCTCACCGTGGTCAGGGGCGTGACCGCCAGCGTCCCTCCCACGAAAGCGGCGGCGACGGTGCCCAGAACAGCGATTCTCATGACAGACCCCTCCAACGCAGTCGACTCGCGCTGGGCGCGGTTCGATGGCTCGAGCTTAGGCGCTCGCGGCCACTGGCGTGCAGGTTACCCGGATTTTCACCGCCGCTGCCCTGGCCGTTCAGCCGCTAGCCGACCGGCGCCGCGGCCGGAATGCGCGGCGCCCCGACGATCGGGGCCGCCTTGTGCAGGCACTCCTGCCACTCCGCGTCGGGATCGGAGTCGGCGGTGATCCCGCCGCCGACGCCCAGCACGGCGCCGCCCGCCGCGTCGAACTCGACGGTGCGGATTGCGACGTTGAGTTCGCATCCGGCGATCGGGGAGGCTAAACCGACTGTGCCGCAATATATTCCGCGCCGCTTCTGTTCCCATCCGGAGAGCAGCCGGCGCGCCCGGTGTTTCGGGGTTCCCGTCACCGAGGCCGGCGGGAAGGCGGCGTCGAGCAACGCCGAGGTGGGCAACCCGTCGGGGACCCGGGCCGAGACCGTGGACACCAGGTGCCACACGCCCGGCGCCCGACGCACCACCAGCAACTCGGGCACGGTGACGCTGCCGACGACCGCGACCCGGCCCAGGTCGTTGCGGACCAGGTCCACGATCATGATGTTCTCGGCCACGTCCTTGGCCGAGGAGCGCAGTGCCGCCGGCCAGGCGTCCAGCGGCAGGGTGCCCTTGATGGGGCTGGACGTCACGACCGACTCCCGCCGGCGCAGGAACAGCTCCGGAGACAGCGACGCCACTGCGCCCCACGGTCCGGCGAGATAGGCCGCGCGGGCCGGGGCCGTGCGTGCGACGCCCTCGACGAAGAAATCCAGGGGGTTCCCGTCGACCGTCCCGGTGAACTGGGTGCATACGCACGCCTGATAGACCTCGCCCGCGCGGATCGCGTCCAGGCAGGCCAGCACCCCGCCGCGGTGCGCTTCCCGGTCGGCCGCGTCCCAGGCGATGCGGCACTCACGCACCGGGGCCGGGGCGGCCGCCAGCGCGGCGGTCAGCCAGTCCGGCATCGGCGCACCGGAGAGGCTCTCGTAGAACCACTGCCCGTCCGAGTCGCTGCGCAGCACGCAGTCCGTCCAGCCGCCGGCGGCCTCGGGTATCCGGTTCGCGCGGCCATCGGCTCCGGCGTCCGGGTAGGACAGGTACCCGATCCAGCCGCCCCCCACCGCTTCGGGAACCTGCGCTCGGCGGTCCTGCTCGTGCACCGTGAACGCGTCGGCGGTGTCCGCCCGCTGGACCTGCAGACTCGGCGCGATCACCGCCTGCGCGCCGAACCACTCACCGGTCAGCGCGGCCGGCGCCGGCAGGCCGAGCCGGCCGGTGGCGTCACCGATCGCACGCAGCACCCGCGGCACGGCACCGAGGTCGCCGAGCCGGTCGATTCGCACGGCCCCAGCTTGACAGAGCGGCCGGTTCGCGCGCCGCGGGCGTCCGGCGCGGGCACGGGCAGACCGGGCGGACATGTCGGTAGCTGCCGTCGGGCCGAGGGCAACGTCGAGGCCGAAATGTCCTCCTAGCTGCGCGGGGTGCGCGTGTTAGGCTGCGCTACGCCAAGAGATGACCGGCCGCCGTGCCGACGTACCCGCTAGACGGATAATGAAGACGGCGCTCCCGGTGCGTTGCGCATCGAGAGCACTGAGTTTGCAGACGACAACCGACCTGATTGCTTCCGGCGCCCAGCCGGGACAGGTGCTTCGTATCGGAGGAGCCCGTGCCGCGCAGCCTGGACCGCGTCGTGACCGCGGCTGACGCCGGCGCGCGCGAAGCGGTCGCGGCGCCGCAAGCTCTGTCGTCCTCGCGGTGGATGCCGATGCCCTTCCTCGCGGACCGCGAGGCGCTGCCGGTGTTCGCGATCTAGTCCTGGTGTCGAGGTCCGGATTGTTGTTGAGGAATGGCGCGCTGACCGTCGCCGTGTGCACGGCGCTGACCCTGGCCGGGTGCAGTGGTCACCCCGATCCCGGGCCGCTTTCGGCGATGGTCAGCCCGGCCATACCGCCCAGCGTTCAGGAAATCCCGAACCCGCTGCGGGGGCAGTACGAAGATCTGTTGAATCCTCTTTTCCCGCAAGGCAATCCCGCGCAGCAGCGCTATCCGGCATGGCCCGCGTCCTACGACGCCAGTCTGCGCGTCTCCTGGCGGCAGCTGCAGCCCACCGATCCGCGAACGCTTCCACCGGACGCTCCCGACGACCGCAAGTACGACTTCAGCGCGATCGACGACACGCTGACCAAGCTGGCGAACCGCAACATGCGGTTGACTCTCGGCGTGTACGCATTCAGCTCCTGCTGCGGGAACTCGCGCCCCGACAACACCAACATCGCGATCCCCGACTGGATGCGCTCTGCGGCCTCCGCCTATCCCGGACGGCCGAACGGTTCGGCGCCCGGGGTGACCCAGGTGGTGCCGAACTGGAACGACCCCGTCTACCTCGACGCGTTCGGCGGGCTGCTCGCCGCGCTCGGCCGCCGTTACGACGCCGACGAGCGACTCGGCGTTTTCGAGTTCTCCGGGTACGGCGACTTCGGGGAGAACCAGATCGACTACCTGCGCGACGCGCTGGGTGCGCCGGGCCCGTCCCCCGACGAGAGTGCGACCGCCCTGGGCTATTACAGCCAGTTCCGCGATCAGAACATCACCGTCACCTCCATTCACCGGCTGGTCGAGGCGAACGTGGCCGCGTTCCCGCACACGCAATTGGTGGTCGCCGCGCAGAACCCTGAGATCGTGCGCGAACTACTCGCCGAGGACGTCACCAAGAAGCTGTCCGGGCCGGTGGGCATCCGCGCGGACTGCCTGGGGGTGCAGTCGCCCCTGCCCTCGTGGGCGGAGTCCGGCGATTCCCACTACGTCCAGTCCGGCGACGCGGTCATCACGGCGATCAAACAGCGGTTGCTCTCCGCGCCCGTGATCACGCAATGGTGCACGCTGCCCAGCGGCACTGCCCCGCGGTCCTACTACGAAAAGGGCCTGCACGATGTGGTCAGATATCACGTTTCGATGACGTCCAGCATCGACTTTCCCGACCAGGACTCCACGACGGCGATGGACTCCGGCCTGTATCTGCTTTGGGCGCAAGCTAATTCGTCTGCCGGCTACCGCTATTCGGTTGAGGCGCAGCCGGGATCGCAATCCGTGCGCGGCAAGGTGGCCAGCATCTCGGTGGTCTGGACGAACTACGGCTCGGCAGCCACGACCGAGCACTGGGTCCCCGGCTACCGTCTGGTGGACTTCACCGGATCGGTGGTGCGCAGCCTGCCGGCGGCGGTCGACCTCAAGACCCTGGTGCGCGACGACTCCAGTCAATCGCGGCAGGAGGCGGTACCGGTGTCGTCGACCGAATCCGTGCACGTCGACCTGGGGGGCCTGGCGCCCGGGCACTACACGCTTCGCGCCACCGTGGGCTGGCAACAGCACAAACCTGGCGCCTCGCACGTGGTGAACTACGCGCCGATGGCGCTGGCCCGCGACGGCCGGGACGGGTCGGGAATGTATCCGATTGCCACCCTGGACATCCCGCGCGACGCCACGACGCCGGCCGACGACGAGTGACCGCCCGCGCCCGCTGATTCGGCGTGAACGACACGGCAAGTCGATGTGATCGAGGCCTTGGCCCGGCTGCATTGTTAGGCTTACTCCCTCACAACAGGAGACGAGACACCGGGCTGCGTGGATCGGTACAGTCCCACCGAACCCTGGAGGTGTAGCAGCGATGGCGCGTCAAGTTCGATCCGAAGCCACTCGGCGGAGGATCCTCGATGCAGCGATTGACGTGTTCGGTGACGTGGGGTACGCGGCGGCTGCGTGGGGCACGATCATCGAACGGACGGGGATGACCAAGGGAGCCTTGTATCATCACTTCGATTCCAAGGAATCGTTGGCGTCCGCGATCATCGACGAGGGATCGGACGCCCTGTTGGGCGCCTTCCGTCACGTGTGTGGGACTTCTTCGCCGGCGTTGGAGAACATGATCCACGGCACCTTCACGATCGCGACCATGGTGCGATCGGACAAGGTGGCCCGTACTGCTGAGCACTTGATTTGTGCCCTGAGCGGTTTCAATGACTCCGCCACGCGTTTCTGCGCGGGTCTGATCGAACTGATGTCCGCGGAGGCGCAACGGGCAATCGATGAGGGGGACCTCAGATCCGGCCTCGGCCCGGAACGGCTCGGGGAGTCGATCGTCGGTACGATGCTCGGAACGCGCTTGATTTCCAACCTGGTTCGCGCCGACGGCGTCGACGAGGACCTCGTCGGACGAACCGGCCGGATGTGGGACCTGCTGCTCGCCGGTGTCGTCGACGAGAACGCGCTGGCGTACTTCCGTCAATTCCTCGCCCGTGAGGCGCTGCGTCATGCGCAACCGGATGGGTCCGCCACCGGTGTCACGGTGGCCGGAGCCGGCTAGGAGCCGGCTGGGCGCAGGCTGGGAGCAGGCTGGGCCCAGGCTACGCGGGTTCGGATACAGGCTGGTAGCGGGGGAACACCCCCGTCGGGGGCGGTAGCACCGTGCCCGGGGCCAGCCGGGTACCGATGGCGTCGAACCCTCGCCGGTCTTGCGCCTGCCCGAGCAAATCGAGGAGTTTGCCTGCCGATTCGGGCATGATGGGCTGCACCAGCAGCGCCGCGATGCGCACCGCCTCACACGTCGTGTACAGGACAGCACGAAAGCGGGCCTGGTCCGCCTCGGATTCGCTCTTGCGCAGCACCCACGGCTGCTGGGCCGAGAAGTACCTGTTGGCGTCGCCGAGCATCAGCCAGATAGCCTCCAGGGCCAAGTGCATCGCCAGCGCGTCGAAACCGGCGCGCACCCGCTCCAGCAGGCCGTCGGCCGTCGTCAGCAGCTCGGTGTCGGCCGCGGTCGGCTCACCGGGGTCGGGGACCACGCCGCCCAGGTTCTTGGCCACCATCGACAGCGAGCGCTGGGCCAGATTGCCCAGCTCGTTGGCCAGGTCGGTGTTGATCCGCGTCACGATGGCTTCTTCGGTGTAGTTGCCGTCTTGACCGAACGGGACCTCACGCAACAGGAAATAGCGAACCTGATCCACCCCGAATGTGTCCGCCAGCGCCACCGGGTCGACGACGTTGCCCACCGACTTGCTCATCTTTTCGCCCCGATGATGCAGGAACCCATGCGCGCACACCGTTCGGGGAAGCTCGATCCCCGCTGACATCAGGAATGCCGGCCAATACACGGCGTGGAACCGGATGATGTCCTTGCCGATCATGTGCAGATCCGCGGGCCAGTAGCGCCGGAACAGCTCCGCGTCGGTGTCGGGGAAGCCCGCACCGGTCAGGTAGTTGGTGAGCGCGTCGACCCAGACGTACATGACGTGCTTCGGGTCGTCGGGCACCGGCACCCCCCAGTCGAAGGAGGTGCGCGAGATCGAGATGTCTTCCAGTCCGCCGGAGACGAAGCTGACCACCTCGTTGCGCCGCACCTCGGGGGCGATGAAGCCCGGATTGGCGTCGTAGTGGGCCAGCAGCCGTTCCCCGTACGCCGACAGCCGGAAGAAGTAGGACTGCTCCTCGGTCCAGGTCAGTGCGGCGCCGGTTTCGGTCGCCACGCGGGTCCCGTCCTCGAGCAGCTGCGTCTCGGCCTCGAAGAAGAAGCGTTCGTCGCGCACCGAGTACCACCCCGAGTAGTTGTCGAGGTAGATGTCGCCGACCGCCGACATCCGCCGCCAGATCTCCTGGGAGGCGCGGTAGTGGTCGGGATCGGTGGTGCGGATGAACCGGTCGAAGGAGATGTTCAGCGCCTCCTGGACGCGCTGGAACACATCCGAGTTGCGACGCGCCAGCTGCGCGGTGGGGATGCCGGCGGCCGCGGCCGCCTGGGCGACCTTCAGGCCGTGCTCATCGGTTCCGGTCAGGAAACGCACGTCGAAGCCGTCGAGCCGCTTGAACCGGGCGATCGCGTCGGTGGCGATGTACTCGTAAGCGTGACCGACGTGCGGCGCCGCGTTCGGATACGCGATGGCCGTCGTGACGTAGTAGGGCCTCATCGAGAGTCCACCCTATTGTGTGGCCGTGAGCTCTGAGGAACCAGCCGAACGGGAAGCGCCGCCCGCGCCGGCACCGTTGTCCCCCCTGATCGACGCCCATACGCACCTCGACGCCTGCGGGGCCGGTGACGCGGGGGAGGTGACCGCGATCGTCGACCGGGCCGCGGCGGTCGGCGTGGTTGCGGTCGTCACGGTCGCCGACGACCTGGGGTCGGCGCGCTGGGTGACCGGGGCCGCCGGCTGGGACCCGCGCGTCTATGCCGCCGTCGCGCTGCACCCGACCCGCGCGGATGCGCTGACCGAAGCTGCCCGCGCCGAGATCGAGGAATTGGTGGCCCACCCCCGGGTGGTGGCGGTCGGCGAGACCGGCATGGACCTGTACTGGCCCGGGCGCCTGGACGGCTGCGCCGAGCCCGCCGCGCAACGCGAGGCGTTCGCCTGGCACATCGACCTGGCCAAGCGGTGTGGCAAGCCGCTGATGATCCACAACCGCGACGCGGACGCCGCGGTGCTCGACGTGTTGGCCGCCGAAGGCGCTCCCGACGCCGTGATCTTCCACTGCTTCTCGTCGGATGCCGCGATGGCCCGCCGGTGCGTGGACGCCGGCTGGCTGCTCAGCCTGTCCGGGACGGTCAGCTTCCGCAACGCCCGCGCGCTGCGCGAGGCCGTTGCCCTGATCCCGCCCGGGCAGCTGCTGGTGGAGACCGATGCGCCGTTCCTGACGCCGCACCCCTACCGGGGAGCCCCCAACGAGCCCTACTGCCTTCCCTATACTGTTCGGGCGATCGCTGAGTTGGTGGATCGTCCGGCCGAGGAGTTGGCTCGACTGACCACGGGCAACGCTCGTCGGGTCTATGGGCTGGAGCCCGGCGCGGGTTCGTAGTTCCGTAAATTGACGAAGCGGACACGCGGTCCCGGAGTTGCTCAACCGTGGCCGGTTCGTTACCGTCTTGTGATCGTACGGATGGGCCTGTGGGCCCATTTTTCACGTCGAGGTTTCCGGTGAATCAGTTCGTTGAAGTGCTTACAGAGGTCGGGGTAGACGCGCATTGAGTGTTGTGACAAAACTTCACCAGAATCAATCACCGATGTTGCGGCTCGTGGTCGCGGGGCTGCTGTTGGCCGTGGCGGTCGCGGGCGGGATCGCGGTGCGTGCCTGCAAGACCGTGACGCTCAACGTCGACGGCATCGCGATGCGGGTGACGACCATGAAGTCGCGCGTGCTCGACATCGTCCAGGAGAACGGCTTCACGGTCGCCGCGCGCGACGATCTCTATCCCGCCGCTGACGTGCGCGTGAACGACGCCGCCGACATCGTGTTGCGTCGCAGCCGCCCCCTGCAGATCTCGCTGGACGGCCGCGAGTCCAAGCAGTTGTGGACGACGGCATCCACCGTCGACGAGGCGCTCGCCCAGCTCGCGATGACCGACACCGCACCCGCCGCGGCGTCGCGGGGCAGCCGGGTTCCGCTGGCCGGAATGGCGCTGCCGGTCGTCAGCGCCAAGACGGTCGAGATCAGCGACGGCGGCACGACGCACACGGTGCACCTGCCCGCCGCCGACGTCGCCGGGCTGCTGCGGGCCGCCGGCGCTCCGCTGGCCGACAGCGACCAGGTGGTGCCGCCAGCGAGCGCGCCGATCGTCGAGGGCATGCGGGTCGAGGTGACCCGCAACCGGATCGAACGGGTGACCGAACGGATCCCGCTGCTGCCGCCCGCACGTCGCGTCGAGGACCCGGACATGAACATGAGCCGCCAGGTCGTCGAGGATGCCGGCAGCCCGGGCACGCAGGATGTGACGTTCGCGGTGATCACGGTCAACGGTGTCGAGACGGGCCGGCTGCCCGTCGCCAACACCGTGATCACCCCGGCGCGGGAGGCCGTGGTGCGGGTAGGCACCAGACCGGGCACCGAGGTGCCGCCGATCAACCGCGGTTCCGTCTGGGATGCGATCGCGGGCTGCGAGGCCGGCGGGAACTGGGCGATCAACACCGGCAACGGGTACTACGGTGGTGTGCAGTTCGACCAGGGCACCTGGGAACGCAGCGGCGGCCTGCGGTTCGCCCCCCGCGCCGACCTCGCCACCCGGGAAGAGCAGATCGCCGTCGCGGAGGTGACGCGGCAGCGTCAGGGCTGGGGCGCTTGGCCGGTATGCAGCGGCCGGGCGGGTGCCCGCTGACCATCCGGCTACTCGGGCGCACTGAGATCAGGCGGCTGGCCAGGGAACTCGAATTTCGGCCCCGCAAGTCCCTGGGTCAGAACTTCGTTCACGACGCCAACACGGTGCGGCGGGTGGTTGCGGCTTCCGGCGTCGGCCGGTCCGACCATGTCCTGGAGATCGGCCCCGGCCTCGGGTCGCTCACGCTGGCCCTGCTCGACCGTGGCGCGACGGTCACGGCCGTGGAGATCGACCCCGTGCTGGCCGCCCGCCTGCCCCAGACGGTGACCGAACACTCGGACAGCGAGATCCACCGGCTGACGGTGGTCACCCGTGACGTCCTGACCCTCGAGCGGGGTGACCTCGACTCCGAGCCCGCTGCGGTGGTGGCCAATCTGCCCTACAACGTCGCGGTTCCGGCGTTGTTGCATCTGCTCGCCGAATTCCCGTCCGTCCAGGTCGTGACGGTGATGGTGCAGGCCGAGGTGGCCGAACGGCTGGCCGCCGAACCGGGCGGAAAGGACTACGGCGTGCCCAGCGTCAAGGTTCGATTCTTCGGCCGGGTACGCCGCTGCGGCACGGTGCCGCCGACCGTTTTCTGGCCGATTCCCCGCGTCTACTCCGGCTTGATCCGCATCGATCGGCATTCTGACCCGCCGTGGCCGACCGACGCGGCCTTCCGGCAACGCGTCTTCGAACTCGTGGACGTCGCTTTCGCTCAGCGGCGCAAGACGTCCCGCAATTCGTTCGCCGGGTGGGCAGGCTCGGGCAACGAATCGGCGAACCGCCTGCTGGCCGCGAGCATCGATCCCGCGCGCCGCGGTGAGACGTTGTCCGTCGAGGATTTCGTGCGGCTGGTGCAGCGCTCCGGCGGTTCCGCCCACTCCCCGGGCGGCGGAGCGCAGACCGGACCGCGGGCCGGGGTGCCGCAGGTTCCCGGGCCGGGCACCGTCGGCTGAACCGTGTTGACCTCGGGTGGCACCGCCGCGTGTGGCTGGGCGGCTGCAGCGATAGTCTGCTGCGGTGGTTGACGTGGCTGATCATGTCTGACGGCAACACCGCCGCGCAGTGGGTACCGACCGGTTCGGTCACGGTCCGGGTGCCCGGCAAGGTCAACCTGTACCTGGCCGTGGGTGATCGCCGCGAGGACGGCTATCACGAGCTGACGACGGTGTTCCAGGCGCTCTCGCTGATCGACGAGGTGACGGTCCGAAATGCCGACGTGCTGTCGCTCGAGCTTCTCGGCGAGGGCGCCGACACGCTGCCCGCCGACGAGCGCAATCTTGCCTGGCGGGCCGCCGAACTGTTGGCCGAACACGTGGGCCGGGCGCCGGACGTCTCGATCCTGATCGACAAGACCATCCCGGTGGCCGGGGGCATGGCCGGCGGCAGCGCAGACGCGGCGGCGGTGCTGGTCGCCATGAACTCGTTGTGGGAATTGGGTGTGCCCCGCCGCGATCTGCGCATGCTGGCCGCCCAGTTGGGCAGCGATGTACCGTTCGCGCTGCACGGCGGCACCGCACTGGGCACGGGGCGCGGGGAGGAGCTGGCCACCGTGCTGTCCCGCAACACCTTCCACTGGGTGCTGGGATTCGCCGGCCACGGGCTGTCGACCCCTGCGGTGTTCGCCGAGCTCGACCGGCTCAGGGACGCAGGGGACCCGCCTCGGCTGGCCGAGCCCGGACCGGTGCTGGCCGCGCTGGCCGCAGGCGATCCCGCCGGGCTGGCGCCGTTGCTGGGCAACGAGATGCAGGCGGCCGCGGTGAGTCTGCAGCCGGGCCTGCGGCGTGCCCTGCGCGCCGGCGTGGAGGCCGGCGCGCTGACGGGCATCGTGTCCGGTTCCGGGCCGACGTGCGCGTTCCTGTGCGTCTCGGCGGGTTCGGCGGTCGACGTCGGCGCCCAGCTGGCTGGGGCGGGCGTCTGCCGCACCGTGCGCGTTGCCAGCGGCCCGGTGCCCGGCGCGCGCGTGGTGCCGTCGCCCACCGAGGTGTGAAACGAGGTGTGAAATCACACCGAAACGCCGTAAGGGTTTGGAGGTTACTTAAGAGGAGTTTAAGATGGCTCGCGGTGACGAACAGCGGTGAGCAGAATCCCTCCACCCGGCGCTTCGGCGGGCGGGCCGCGATCGCATGCAGGGTCGGCGATCCATCACCGATTCGAGACCTAACCGCTGCCCAACTGTGCTCGCGCGCCGCCTACCACGCGGCGTCCGGCGGGCGGAACATGAAATTCCGGGTCAGGGGTACAGTGCCGGAACCGAGGAGGCTTCTGTGAGCAGGTTTACCGAGAAGATGTACCGGAGCGCCCGCACGGCCACGACCGGCATGGTCACCGGTGAACCCCACGAACCAGTCCGGCACACCTGGGGTGAGGTTCACGAGCGGGCGCGTCGCATCGCGGGCGGCCTGGCCGGGGCCGGCATCGGCCTCGGCGACGCGGTCGGTGTGCTCGCCGGCTTCCCCGTGGAAATCGCACCGACGGCGCAGGGCCTGTGGATGCGCGGGGCCAGCCTGACCATGCTGCACCAGCCGACACCGCGCACCGACCTGGCAGTCTGGACCCGGGACACCATGACGGTCATCGGCATGATCGAGGCCAAGGCGGTCATCGTCTCCGAGCCCTTCCTGGTGGCCGTTCCCGTGCTCGAGGAGAAGGGCATCAAAGTCCTGACCGTCGCCGATCTGCTGGCGTCGGACCCGGCCGACCCCGTCGAGGTCGGCGAGGACAACCTGGCGCTGATGCAGCTGACGTCCGGGTCGACCGGGTCGCCCAAGGCCGTCCAGATCACCCATCGCAACATCTACTCCAACGCCGAGGCGATGTTCATCGGCGCCCAGTACGACGTCGACTCCGACGTCATGGTCAGCTGGCTGCCCTGCTTCCACGACATGGGAATGGTCGGGTTTCTGACGATCCCGATGTACTTCGGCGCGGAACTGGTCAAGGTCACGCCGATGGACTTCCTGCGCGACACGCTGCTGTGGGCCAAGCTCATCGACAAGTACCAGGGCACCATGACCGCGGCGCCCAACTTCGCCTACGCCCTGCTCGCCAAGCGGTTACGCCGCAACGCCAAACCCGGCGACTTCGACCTGTCGAGCCTGCGCTTCGCGCTGTCCGGTGCCGAGCCGGTCGAGCCGGCCGACGTCGAGGACCTGCTGGACGCGGGCCGGCCGTTCGGCCTGAGGTCCTCGGCGATCCTGCCGGCCTACGGCATGGCCGAGACGACGCTGGCCGTGTCGTTCTCGGAGTGCAACGCCGGCCTGGTCGTCGACGAGGTCGATGCCGACCTGCTGGCCGCGCTGCGCCGGGCCGTGCCCGCCGGCAAGGGCAACACGCGGCGGCTGGCCACGCTCGGCCCCCTGCTCAAGGACCTCGAGGCCCGCGTCGTCGACGACGACGGCAACGTGTTGCCCCCGCGCGGCGTCGGTGTCATCGAGCTGCGCGGTGAGTCGTTGACACCCGGTTACCTGACCATGGGCGGGTTCATCCCGGCTCAGGACGAACACGGCTGGTATGACACCGGGGACCTCGGCTACCTCACCGAGGAGGGTCACGTCGTGGTGTGCGGCCGCGTCAAGGACGTCATCATCATGGCGGGCCGCAACATCTACCCCACCGACATCGAGCGCGCCGCCGGCCGCGTCGAGGGGGTGCGGCCCGGCTGCGCCGTCGCGGTGCGCCTGGACGCCGGCCACTCCCGCGAGACGTTCGCCGTCGCGGTCGAGTCCAACGCGTGGCAGGACCCCGACGAGGTGCGCCGAATCGAGCACCAGGTTGCCCACGAGGTGGTGGCCGAGGTCGATGTCCGGCCGCGCAACGTCGTCGTGCTGGGCCCGGGCACCATCCCGAAGACCCCGTCGGGCAAGCTGCGCCGTTCCACGTCGGTCACGCTGGTCACCTAGACGGCCCCAGCAGACGTCGGTCCAGCAGACACAAAAGCTCCTCGCGATCGGCGCGTCGCGGGGTTTTCACGTCTGCTCGCCAAGGGGATTACCAGGCGTGGACCCGGTTTTGCGCGGTTTCCAACCCGAGTTCGATGAGCAGCTCGGTCGCGTCGGCGGCCTGCTCGCAGAGCGTGGGGACTTCGGTGCGTTCGGCGCTGCTGAAGCTTTCCAGCACGAACGCCGCGGGGTCTTTGCGCCCGGGCGGGCGGCCGATTCCGACGCGCACCCGCGCAAACTCCTTGCTCCCCAGCGCTGCCGCCACCGAGCGCAGCCCGTTGTGGCCGCCCTCACCGCCGCCGATCTTGAGCCGGATGCGGCCGAAATCCAGGTCGAGGTCGTCGTGGATGACGACGACGTCGGCCGGGGCCACCGAGTAGAACTTCGCCAGCGGCCCGACCTGGCGCCCGGACTCGTTCATGTAGCAGCGCGGCTTGGCCAGCAACACCGAATGCCCGCCCAGCCGGCCGCTGACCACTTCCGCACCGGAACGCTTGTGCGCCTTGAACTTTGAGCCCAGCCGCGCGGCCAGCAGGTCGGCGACCATGAACCCGATGTTGTGCCGGGTACGTGCGTAGCTGTCTCCGGGATTGCCCAGGCCGACCACGAGTAGCGGTTCGGCCACGTCCCGGGCCGCCTACTCGCCGGCCTCGTCGGGAACCTCGACCTCGGCCGTCTCGGGCGCGGAGACCTCGCCGCCGCCTTCGCCCTCCAACGCCTCGGCGCTCGGCGCGTTCACCACGTTGACCACCAGCAACTCGGGGTCGGAGATCAGGTTGACCCCGGCCGGCAGCGTGATCTGCCCGGCGGTGATCTGGGTACCGGGCTCGACGCCCTCGACGGACACGGTCAGTTGCTCGGGGATCGACGACATGTCGGCCTCGATCTCGACGCTGTTGGTTTCGTGCCGGACCAGGGTGCCGGGCGCGGCGTCACCCTGCACCTCGATGTTGACCTCGACGACGACTTTCTCGCCGCGACGCACGACCACCAGGTCGGCGTGCTGGATGGCGCGGCGGATGGGGTGGATGTCGAGCGCCTTGGTCAGCGCCAGCTGCTCGGTTCCCTCGATGTCGAGGGTGAGGATGGCGTTGGTGCCCGCGTGGCGCAGCACGGCCGCGTAGTCGTGGCCGGGCAGCTCCAGGTGCTGCGGGTCGGCGCCGTGACCGTAGAGAACGGCCGGGATCTTGCCTGCGCGGCGGGCTCGCCGCGACGCGCCCTTGCCGGTCTCGGCCCGCCGCGTGACCGCCAGTCGGTTGGCCGGTGCCTTCGCCATGATGTCGCTCCTGTGTGCTCGTTGCCCGGTTTCGGGGCACGGCCAGGGTCGCGACTGGTGAGTCGGTCTCCGTCGATAACGGGGCTGGTCGGCCAGCCGCCCTCGCCGTGACGCCCGGCCAGGTTAGCGCATCTGCGCCTCAGAGCGGAAATTTGGCGCCGGTCAGCTGCTCGGACAGGTCCCACAGCGCGGTGGCCGTGGCCGCGTCCCGGGCCCGGCGGCTGCGCCCCACGGGCTGCGTCCGGCCGAGGTGGCCGAATCGGGGGCCGACGAACGTGTCGCCCGGCAGGTCTTCGGCGGCCGCGTACAGGGTCTGCCGGGCACCGAAGTCGGCGTCGGTGGCCACCAACCGCGTGGCGGCCGACACGAGCGCGTCGCTGAGCTTGCGGCCGGTGGCTCCCTGCAGGTTGGTGTGCGAATAGCCGGGGTGGGCGGCCAGGGCGCGCAGCGGCGAACCCGCCGAGTCGAGACGTCGCTGCAATTCGCTGGTGAACAGCAGGTTGGCCAGCTTCGACTGGCTGTAGGCCAGCCACGCCGAATAAGGCCGGTTCGTCCAGTTGAGGTCGTCGAGGCTGATGCGGCCCGGCCAGTGCGCCATCGAGGAGACAGTGACCACGCGGTCGGTGAGCTTGGGCAGCAGCAGGTTGGTCAGCGCGAAATGGCCGAGGTGGTTGGTGCCGATCTGGCTTTCGAAGCCGTCGACGGTCAGTGCATAGGGTGCGGCCATGATGCCGGCGTTGTTGATCAGGACGTCTGCTTTGTCGACCCCGTCAGCGAACCGGCGGACTGACGACAGATCCCGAAGGTCGAGCTGGCGCACCTCGAACCGGCCGGCTAGCCGGCGTGCGGCTGCCTCGCCCTTGGCGGTGTTGCGCACGGCCATGACGATCTCGGCGCCAGTGCGGGCCAGCTCGCGGGCCGTCACCGCGCCCAGCCCGCTGGTGGCGCCGGTGACGATCACGGTGCGTCCGGCGAACGACGGCAGGTCTGCGGCGGTCCAGTCGGTCATGGTTTTCAACCTAGCGCCCGACGTCGAACTGCAGCGGAAGAGCCGTGGGCCCGGTGATCCCGCGCCTGCCCGTCACTTCGCCGCGACGACGAAACCGTGGATGATCGCCTCGATGCCGGACGACTCCGCGACCGCCTGGTCGGCCAGGCTGGTGATCGTCAGCTGAACCAGGTAGCGCTGTCCGGCGGGCGGCGAGCCGGTCGCGATGACGATCCGGTTCACACTGTGCAACCGCATGCCGTCGAGGTCGTAGCTGCCCTGGATCATCGACGACGGAAAACCGTGGTAGGGCGCCCCCGAGGCGTCCAGCTGCGTGAAGTTCTCGAACAGCTGCGCGTCGTCGTTGCCGTGCTTGATCACCTGCGCCGCGTCGAAGTCGCCGCGCAGCCGAAACACCACCAGCCGCGCGGTCGGGAACTTGCCGTCCTTGGACAGCATCACCGTCTCCGGCGCGATGTTCGGGCTGGTGAACGACGACCAGCCCGGCGGGGTCGGGATCGACACGGTCAGGTCCGGCAGGGACCCGGGTGCCACCTGCTCGCCGGTGACGCCGATGCTCTGTAGATACTGCGACAGCGGGACGGGTTTTGCGGTAGGCGTGGTGACACTGGTGGTCGGGGTCGTCGACAGGATCGAGCGGAAATCCGGGTTTTTCGGTGCGCAGGCCGCTGCGGCCAGCGCCGCGGCGACTACCGCGAGAAGCCGGATGGCCCGTGCTCTCACAGAATTGCGCGGGTCGACGTCGCCGGCTCGTCGCGCGGCGGGTTGTTCCGGGACGCGACGACCGCCTTCCTCGCCTCAGCGCCCATCTATGCGTCTCCGTCGAAAAGCCCTGTGACTGAACCATTCTCGAAGACGGCGCGGATGGTACTGGCCAGCAGCGGCGCGATCGACAGCACGGTCAGCTGCGGGAAACGCTTGTTGTCGTCGATCGGGAGCGTGTTGGTGACAATCACCTCGCGGGCGCCGCAGCCGGCCAGCCGTTCGGCGGCCGGATCCGAGAGCACACCGTGGGTCGCGGCGATGATCACGTCGGTGGCGCCGTCGTCGTGCAACAGCTTCACCGCGCCGGCGACGGTGCCGCCGGTGTCGATCATGTCGTCGATCAGCACGCAGGTGCGCCCCTCGACCTCGCCGACCACGCGGTTGGACACCACCTGGTTGGGCACCCGCGGGTCGCGGGTCTTGTGGATGAACGCCAGCGGGGCTCCGCCCAGCGCGTCGGCCCACTTCTCGGCGATGCGCACCCGGCCCGAGTCCGGGGAGACCACCACCATGTCGCCGCCGGGGTAGTTGTCCTTGATGTAAGCGGTCAGCAGGTGCTGGCCGCGCATGTGGTCGACGGGTCCGTCGAAGAAACCCTGGATCTGGTCGGTGTGCAGGTCGACGGTCACGATCCGGTCGGCGCCGGCGGTCTTGAGCAGGTCGGCGACCAGCCGCGCGGAGATCGGCTCGCGACCACGGTGCTTCTTGTCCTGCCGGGCGTACGGGTAGAACGGCATGACCGCGGTGATCCGCTTGGCGCTGCCCCGCTTGAGCGCGTCGATCATGATCAGCTGTTCCATCAGCCAGGTGTTCACCGGCATCGGGCACGACTGCAGGACGAACGCGTCGCAGCCGCGCACCGACTCGTTGAAGCGCACGAAGATCTCGCCGTTGGCGAACTCCCGCGCGACCTGGGCGGTGACGTGCACGTCGAGTTCTTTGGCCACCTGCTCGGCCAGCTCGGGATGCGCACGGCCGGAGAAGAGCATCAGGTTCTTGCGGTTATCGGTCCAGTCGTGGCTCACGCTGCTGCCCCCGCCGTTCGGGATCGAATGGGAAGAAGCTTCATCGTACGTAGCGCAGGGTAGTGCTACGTGCACGGGTTGCCCGGAGACGAACTCACCGTGTCTATTCGGGCTCGGACGCCTGGCCGTCCCGGCCGGCCGCCTCCGCGGCGGCCTGTGCGGCCGCGCTGCCCGGCCGCTTGCGCCGTACCCAGCCTTCGATGTTGCGCTGCGGTCCGGCCGAGACCGCCAGCGCCCCGGGGGGGACGTCGTCGCGCACCACCGTGCCGGCGCCGGTGTAGGCCCCGTCGCCGACGGTCACCGGGGCCACGAACATGGTGTCCGAGCCGGTGCGCACGTGCGAGCCGATGGTGGTGCGCCATTTGGATTCGCCGTCGTAGTTGACGAACACGCTGGACGCGCCGATGTTGCTGTGTGCGCCGATGTCGGCGTCGCCGACGTACGTCAGGTGCGGGACCTTGGTGCCGGCGCCGATGGTGGAGTTCTTGGTTTCGACGAACGCGCCCAGCTTGCCGTCCGCTCCCAGCACGGTGCCGGGCCTCAGATACGTGAAGGGCCCGACCGCTGCGCCGTCGCCGATCGAGGACTGGGTGCCGTGGGTGCGCACCACCGCCGCGCCGTCACCGACGGTCACGTCGGTCAGCGTGGTGTCCGGGCCGACGACGCAGCGACTGCCGACCCGGGTGCCGCCGAGCAACTGGGTTCCGGGCTGGATGACGGTGTCGCGGCCGATCGTCACGTCGACGTCGATCCACGTGGTGGCGGGATCGACGATCGTCACCCCGGCCATCTGGTGTGCGGCGACGATGCGGCGGTTGAACTCGGCCCCCAGTTCGGCGAGCTGGACGCGGTTGTTCACCCCGGCGACCAGCGCGCTGTCGTCGACGTGGCGGGCATGCACGGCACGGCCGTCGCGGCGCAGGATGGCCACGGCGTCGGTGAGGTAGAGCTCCTGCTGGGCGTTGTCGGCGCTCAGCCGGCTCAGCGCCCAGCGCAATGCCCCGAGGTCGAAGGCATAGACGCCGGCGTTGACCTCGTGGATCTCCCGCTGCGACGGTGTCGCGTCGGCGTGCTCCACGATTGCGGTCACCTCGTTGTCCTGGGTGCGCAGGATTCGCCCGTAGCCGCTGGGATCGCTCAGCGTGGTGGTCAGCACCGTGACCGCGGCCCCGTGCTCGGGCCCGGCCGTGCCGTGCGCGGCGATCAGGTCGGCCAGGGTGTCGGTATCCAGGAGCGGCGTGTCCCCGGGAGTGACGACGACGATGCCC
>NZ_JBMIOP010000230.1:0-11596 GCF_049197365.1 Mycobacterium sp. THU-M104 | reverse complement strand
CCGCGGTCACGACGACGGTGATGGTGTCGACACCGGGGTCAGAGGAGATGACCAGTTGGGAGGCGTCGGCTGACGATGTCACGGCGCCGCCGGTGACGTCCACGGTATACCCGTTGGGGAACTCCACCTGTGGCACGGCGATCGTGGTGTCCGAGCCTGCTGCGAAGGTTCCAGATCCGCCGACTTCTGCTGTGGAGTAGGTGAATTCGAAGACACCATTGCTGAACGACCACGAATCCGGCGTCCCCGAGATCACCTGAGGATACGGGGCGGACAACGCGTCCAAGTTACCTGTGTCGATGTTGCTGCCGGTCAAAGGTTCGGCGAGGTTCTTGATCAACCACTCCGTGGCCGCCGACGTGGACGTGATGTCGTTTTGACCTGTCAGGGCCCACTCGGTCCAGCCGATGAGATTTTGGTCGGCGGCCCCCATCGAGGCCGCGAGCTCTGTCACGTTGTTGGTGGCTCCGAATTCGGTCATGAAGGCCGGGATGTCGTGCGCCTGGGCGTAATCCACTGCGGTTTGGGCGATCAGGTCGACATCGGGCACGCACCCGATGACCGGGATGGTGAATTGACAGTAGTCGTGGAACGACAGGGCGGTGTTGGAGACGTCCAGGGAGCCCAGATGGATGGGCGACATGAAGCTGGAGGTGACGCTGGGTTCGTAGAAGATCGTCGTGTTCGGGTCGACGGCGCGGATGGCCTCACCCACCTGGTCGTAGAACGGCGTCAGCTGCTGCTGCCCGAAGAACGGGTCACCCAAGACCGTCAGCGGCCATTGCGAACCCGGGCTCGGTTCGTTCATGATCTCGATACCGGCCACATCAGAGTTGCCGTTGAAGTTGGCGGCGACGTGTTCAGCCATCTGGGCGTAGTTGTCTTCCAACCCGATGCCGTTGGAGGCGTCGGCGTTGACCCAGAACTCATCCCAGGCGTGCAACTCTGCGGGATCGAGGAACTCGTTGGCCGGGAAAGGCAATTGCACGTTGAGCGCGCCGGCATCCGTCGCCCACGTCGGCATGCCTTCGCCGCCGAAGTCGCTGCTGTAGGCGTCCTGGTGCATGTCGATGATGGTGTAGATGTCGTGCTGTCCCAGGATGTTCACGGTCTGGTCGATCGAGTCCAGATAATCGGGGTTGTAGACACCCGGCTGCGGCTCCAGGTCGGACCAGATGATGCCGAGCCGAACCACGTTGTAGCCGTTGTCCTGCAGGAACTGCGCATCGGCATTGTCGAAGCCCAGAGCAGACGGGGTGCCCGGCGGAAGTTTGTCGATGAGGTTGTAACCGTGCATTTCGACGACTTGGCCGTCGCTGTTGATGAGGTAGTCGCCGTCGGCGGTGATCTGCGGCAACGTTCCGGTGGCGTCGTTACCCGGTGCGCTACTCAGGCCGAAGTCGCCGACCATGCCGTGGAAGCCGAACAAGCCGCCGTTACCCCCGGCGCCCCCCAGCGCGGGTAACACACCGGCGGACGCGTCGGTACCGCTGTCGCCCGCAGCACCACCAGCACCACCGAAACCGAACAACGCCGCCGTGCTGCCGCCGTCACCCCCGGCACCACCGGCGGCCCCATCCACACCGGCACCGCCGGCGCCGCCGGTGCCGCCGTTACCGAACAGCACGTGAGCGCCGGCACCGCCGATACCCCCGGCCCCACCGACCCCGCCATCGACTCCGGCCTGACCCAGACCGCCGGCGCCACCGACCCCGCCATCGCCCAGGAGCAACCCACCCGCGCCACCGGCACCACCGATACCGCCGTCGACGCCGCCACCGCCGGCACCGCCGTCACCGATCAGCCCCGCCGAGCCTCCCGCCATACCGGCACCGTGATCGACACCGGCCGCACCGGCAGCGCCGGCGCCGCCGTCACCCATCACAAAGCCGCCGTCACCGAGGTTGCCGAACAATCCCGAGCTCCCCAGCAGCGAATCATTGCCACCGGTGTATCCATTCACACCGTTGCCGATCAGATCCCGCCCGAACAACAGCACCGAGGGCTCGTTGAGGGCCGAGTCCAGCGCCTGCCCAACCGGACTGCCGATGTAATCCTGACTGGCCGCGACGGTGGCCACATCGAGCTGATTACCCACCTCGGCCAAAGTCGCGTTCAACAGCACCGCCACATCGAGGGTGTCGGTGAGCCCCGCACCCACATCGGCTCCCACAGTCGTGGCAACGTCACCCCCCACAGCTCCCAGATCAGCAGTGGCCGCACCCACTCCCGCCGCCGTCGCATCCAGGATCGGCTGAAGAATCACATCCAGCACGTCAGCACGCGCACCCGGCAACCCCACCCCCGCCGACAACGCCGCCACCGACAGCACACCAGCCGCAGCACCGGCACCCACCACCAGGCGCGCGGCACGCCCCAAACCACCACGGCGCCGTTGCCCATCCCGCCCGCCAGCAGCCATCCCACACACCTTCCGGGCACCGCGAAAACCCGTCGGAGACCATTGAACACAAAGCGGGCACCAATGATCATGGGATGTGCGTGAAAGCCCGCATGGAATTCCCGCCCCAACGCCACCAGACCAACAATGCCCGTCGGGATGGGGCGAAGCCCGGCTAGGCATAGACAATCCAGACGTTCTGGAATGTCGGGTCCTGCCGCCGCCGGTGAATCAGGGGGCGACCGTGTCTGGGTGAAGAGGCATGGCGCCATGGAAGTTCCCGGCCTCGCCTCGTCGGCGCCTCCGAATAGGTCAGCCCACGGCGTCGCGGACCCGGGCGGCGATCTCGGCCAACGTCGCTTCGTCGTGGACCGGCGGCGCCAGGCCAGGTTGCTGCAGCGGTAGCTGCACCCAACTGGAACACCCCGCGTACCCGGGGGTGCGGGTCAGCCGGACCGGTTCGCTGAGCGGGCGCGCGGAGACCACGAGCACGGCGAGCTGGTGTCTGGGCCGGAAGTCGAGCCGGTCCGCGCGTACCGACTCCGCGGTCCAGATATGCAGATCCTCGATTTCCGGCAGGCCTTCCGGTCGGGTAACACTGAGTGCTGCAAAGACTTTCGCTGCCGCGCGAATCGTGATGTGCTCGTCGCCGCCATCCCCGGCGGCGAGCGGGAGCAGGTCTTGGTGTTCGGGCCGGACCCGTTCGGCGTGACTGTGCGCGACGGTCGGGAACAACAGAAACTCCCGGGACGCCAGTTCGAACCGCTTCTCGCCGATGCCGCCCTTGCGCAGCAGGATCGTCTGACGGCCGTCGAGCAGCGCGCGCACCGCCGCGCTCCACTCCTTGAGTGCGGGCGTCACCGCGTCGCCCTGAACAGTTCGCTGATGGCGCCACACATACCCTCGACAATAGGGAGGCAATAGGAACAACCGTCGTGCGCCGTCGACTACCAGACCGTCACCGGGCGTGGATGCGGATGACTCCGGAGGCGACGGTCTTTGGTGACCAATCGCCAACCGTGTTCGACGGCAGTGGCATAGATCAGCCGATCGGCCGGATCCCCGGGAAACGACGACGGCAGCGACACCGCCGTGGCAGCCACCGATGCGGTGATGCCGACCGTGCGAACATGCTGGGCGAGCCGCCCGAGCCAGCTACGCAGGGGAATCGTCAGCAGAATGCGTTCGTGTTCGGCAAGCCAGGCCAGTTCGAACCACGTGATGGAGGCAACGGCCAGTTCGTCGGCCTGTTCGACCGCCCGGCCGGCCGACTTGCTCAGCCGCTGCGGCTCAGCCGACCACCAATGGAGTGCGTGCGAGTCCAGCAGCACTGTCGTCACGAGGCGTCCCAGGTCTCCCCGGTGGTGAAGAGCTCGTCCTCGGCGACGGCCGTCATCGCAACGCCGGACAACCGGCCCTTGAGTGAACCGGCGCCAGTGGCACCCACCAGCCGGGCCACCGTACGACCATGCTTGGTGATCTCGATTACCTCGCCTTGGGCGACGTCGTCGAGTAGACCAAGGATTTTTGCCTTCACCTCGGTAGCGGTCATATTTCTGGTCATATAGCCATAATAGTGGTCTTTGAGGCACCGATTACGGTTGCGCTATGAGCGACGGCATCCTGCTGATCGAGACCGAAGACCGAGTCCGCACCCTGACCCTCAACCGCCCGCAGTCCCGCAACGCGCTGTCCGCGGCGTTGCGCGACGGGTTCTTCGGGGCCCTGGCCGACGCCGAGGCCGAGGCCGACGTCGACGTCGTCATCGTGACCGGCGCCGACCCGGTCTTCTGCGCGGGCCTGGATCTCAAGGAGCTCGGTGAGAGCTCGGCGCTCCCCGACATCTCGCCGCGGTGGCCGGCGATGACCAAACCGGTGATCGGGGCGATCAACGGCGCCGCGGTCACCGGCGGGCTGGAGCTGGCACTGTACTGCGACATCCTGATCGCCTCGGAGAATGCGCGTTTCGCCGACACGCACGCCCGCGTCGGCCTGCTCCCCACCTGGGGCCTGAGCGTGCGGTTGCCGCAGAAGGTGGGCGTCGGGATGGCCCGGCGCATGAGTATGACCGGCGACTACCTGTCGGCCACCGACGCGCTGCGTACCGGCCTGGTGACCGACGTGGTTCCGCACGAGCAGCTGCTCAGCAGCGCGCGGAACGTGGCGGCGTCGATCGTCGGCAACAACCAGGGCGCGGTGCGGGCATTGCTGGAGTCCTATCACCGGATCGACGAGACCCAGACCGGCCCAGGACTGTGGCTGGAAGCGATGGCGGCCAGACAGTACCGGACCACCGGCGAGGACATCGCCGCCAACCGCGAGGCCGTGCTGCAGCGCGGGCGCGCCCAGGTGCGCTAGGTCACCCGGGCGCGATGGAGGCGGCGAGTTGCTCGGGCACGGTGTTGAGCAGTTCGGGGAGCAGACCGCCGAAGGGGGTACCTCCGAGGTTGAGGTTGAGTTGCGTGACGGTGGCATCCGAAGCCGTCACGTCCATCGTGGCCGTGATCGGGTGCGGCGGAACCAGAAGCCCGTCGAAGGACAGGTGGACCACGACCGGGATAGTTGGACCGGTGATGCCCGTGAGGCCGAGGACCTGTTCGAGCACCGGGCCCAGGGTGTGACCCGCGAGGCCGGGAAGAGCCGTTGTTGCGCTCACCGGCAGCGTCATGTTGACGACGGTTTCGCCGTTGAGGAAGCCGTTCAAGAAGTAGGCCGGCATGTCGACGAGCGCGCCGCCTACCGCAAGAGGGTTGCCGGTCTGCACCGCCGCGGCCAGCGCAGTCGCGCCCGTCGCGAGCCCGTTCAACCCGGACACAGGCGCCCCGAGCAGCGAAAAGACCACTGACAACGGCAATCCGAAGTATGCGCTGGACTCCAGCACCGGGGCGTTCGGGTTGGTTTCGTTCAGCGCGAAGCTCGCCGAGACGTTCGTATTCGTGAGCGTGGAGATCGTGTTGTCGTAGTTGTCCGCGATCTGTCCGGGGATCGAGCCTGGGCTGAAAAGGCCGGCGAAGTCGTGCGCTTGCTGCGCCGGGATAGCCAGGATCGGAAGCAAGTCCCCGCCCGGCCCGAGGATCTTGATATCCGAGAGGTTGCTGGTGTTGAAGCCGCTGATGAACAGGTCCAAGGCGCCGTGGGTGAAGTCCTGCACCGCCTCGTGGTAGTGACCCGCCGCTATCGCTTGCTCGGCCAGCCCCACGTGGGCCTGGAAAACCGGGATGGTCGTTTGCAGGTCAGCGCCCGTTTTCTGCAGCGATGTCACGATCGTCGAGGTCCAGTCGATCTGCTGTTCGATGAAGACCTGGGCCGCCGCCACCGGGTTGAAGTTCAGCACCGGCTGGATCGCGAGATCATCGAGGGCCGCCGGCGCGTTCGCCAAGGTCGTGGGCAGATTGGTCAGGGCGTATGCGAGTTGCCCGCCCACCGTCTGCGCGTAACCCTCCTGGTTCGCGACGATCTGGCGCAGGAAGGGGAAGGGGTCGGCGCCCCAGGTAGCGCCGAGGTCGTGCAGGTTGGCGCCGGTTTGGGTGAACAGAACAACCCACGGGTCGGCGGCGGGATTGGACGGAGGCATGCTGGGCGGGAACAATCCCGTGACCACGGGCTGGATCAGGGTGCCGACCGGGTTGGACAGGACGGAGATCAGCCCGCCGTTCAGGATGTTGGACAGCGCCCCACCGGCGCCTTGACTCAAGCCGGTGAGCAAGGACCCGACCGGACTCCCGCCGACAACCGAAGTCAGGGCGCCGCCAAAGATCGCGCCCAGGCCGCCCAGCAGTGTCGGCTGGGCGTTGGCGGCCTCGGTGCTCAGATATGCCGCCGCGCCGCCGCCCAACAAGCTCACAAAGTGGTCATGAAACGTCGCCGCCTGGGCGCTGACGGCCTGGAATTTCTGCCCGAACGCCGCGAAAACCCGCGAAATTGCGATCGACACGTCGTCGTTGGCGGCGGCCGCGAGCGTGGTGGTGGGAACCGCTGCGGCGGCAGTCGCGTGCTGCAGCGACACGCCCAGACCTGCCAGATTCCCGGCCGCGGCCGACATCGTTTCGGGTGCGGTGATCACGTACGACATGGTTTTCCCCCCGCCCCCTACCACAGAGACCTGTACTGAGATCCTTATCACACATATCACACAATGTCGTGCGCGAGGAAGTGCTCCCGCACGGCCGCGGCGGCCCTGATCGCCACGGGCCGCGATAGCCAATACGATCCCAACAACCGCAGAACAGGTTCGGGGGCGCAGGAGGCATCGGTGCGTGCGGTCCTCGATCTCACCGCGCGGGCGCCCGGCGCCCTGGCCTTGGTAGCAGCCACCGCCATGGCCTCCGCGATCACGGCAGCCGCGCCGCGGGCGGCCGCGCAGCCCCCGCCCGGATTCCCCACTCTCGACGATTTCAGCGCGGTCCCCGCGGACGGCTATCTCACCACGACGGGGCCGGGCACGTCCCCCCGGATCAGGTTCTCCGCCCCGAACAACCTCGTCTGCGACTTCTACGGCGGGCCGCCGCCCGCGCCGCGCCCCTCACAGGACATCCGGTGCAACGGCGACATGCCGGGGATGAGCGACGTCCCCTTCCCCGGCGGCAGCCATCCCCGGCCGGGTGAGTGCGTGGTGGGGGCGGTGAATTTCAAGGGACCCGGCTACGCGTTGAGCCGCATGTCCTACGGCGGCTGCGACGGCAGCCCCGCCTCGTTGCCCTCGAGCGGCAAATTGCTGGGTCCGGGCCAGAAGTTGTCGTATCTCAACGTGACGTGCGTCGTCGGCACGGACAATCTCGCCGCCTGCCTGGATACCACCAGCGGCGACCACGGGTTCGTTCTCCAGCGCTCCGGCAGCTGGGCGTTCTAGCCGGAACGGCACTCAGCCCAGGGCGGCGCGCAGCGACGCCACCACGTCGTGGATCGAGCCCGTGGTCGAGTAGCCGGCCGCCAGCCGGTGGCCCCCACCGCCGAAACCGGATGTGACGGCGACCAGATCGACGTGCTTGGCCCGCATCGACACCGACCACTGCCGCGGCTCGACCTCCTTGAAGACCGCCGCCACCTCGGCCTGCTGCGTGGTGCGCACGATGTCGACGATGCTCTCGACCTCCTCGGCCCGCGAGCGCGCCCAGTCCCTGTTCTCGACGACCGCGTACACCAACCCCAGGCCGCCGACCGCGTCGGGCAGCAACCGCGCGGAACCGAGCACCCGCGACAGCAATGGCAGCCACGCGAACGGATGGGTGTCCATCAGCGTCCGGCTGAGCGTCGCGTTGTCCACGCCGATCTCGACCAGCCGGGCCGCCAGCCGCAGCGCGCGGGCGCCGGCCCAGCGAAACGACCCGGTGTCGGTGGTCAGCCCGGCATAGATGCAGTGCGCGATGTCGGAGTCGATCGGCCGGCCCCATGCATCCAACAAGTCGGCGATCATCATCGTCGTGGAATCCGCGGACAGGTCGACGAAATTCGCGGTCCCGAACATCTCGTTGGAGACATGGTGGTCGATGACCAGCAACTGCGGGGCCGACATCGCCAGCACCCTCAACCCACCCAGCCTCGTCGCGCTCGGAACGTCAACGGTCACGACCAGGTCAACGTCGGCTCGCAT
The DNA here is from genome assembly GCF_049197365.1 of Mycobacterium sp. THU-M104. Taxonomy (NCBI): domain Bacteria; kingdom Bacillati; phylum Actinomycetota; class Actinomycetes; order Mycobacteriales; family Mycobacteriaceae; genus Mycobacterium; species Mycobacterium sp. THU-M104. The sequence continues at coordinate 3,605 of NZ_JBMIOP010000230.1, read as the reverse complement.
CGCCTCGGGGCGCACCAGCAGGTGACATCCCGGCAGCGACGCCAGCGACTCCGGCAGCGTGGCGGGCGCGGCGAAGCCGACCTCGACCTGCTTGCCGCTCGCATCCAGCGCCAGGGCCAGCGCCAGCCCGGCGCCGATCGTGTCGGCGTCCGGATAGACGTGGGAGATCACCGCGATCGTCGCGGCAGCCGACAGCAGCTCGGCGGCCCCGAGCGCATCCACGCAGCGGTTCCGTGCGTCCGCGCGCGCGGTCCCGGCCGCCTCGCCGGCCGCCTCGCCGGGCGCGTCGCCGGCCACGTCAGTCCCGGGATCGATCGCCCTCACCGCTGTCCTCGCAGGCCGTGTCCTCGACCGTAGCCCGGTCGCGGTAGGGATCGGCCTCCCCGGCCGGTTTGGCCCCGACGCGGACCCGCGCCAGACCGGCGTCCGCGGCGCGCGCCTGGGCGAGCAACTCGTCCATGCGGTGCACGGTCTCCGACGTGGTGTCCCGGGCGAACGTCAGTGTGGGAGTGAAACGCACGCCGGTGCCCGCCCCGACCTTCGTGCGCAGGGCGCCCCTGGCACGGTCCAGCGCGGCCGCCGCCGCGTCGTAATCCGGCTCGTCGTCCAACGTGGGGCCCAGCACCGTGTAGTACACGGTCGCGTCGTGCAGGTCGGCGGTCACCTTGGTGTCGACGATCGTCACCCCGGCCAACCCCGGATCCTTGATCTCGAATTCGATCGCCGAAGCGACGATCGTGTTGATCCGCTTGGCCAGCCGGCGCGCCCGGGCAGGATCGGCCATCAGGTCCGTTCCTTCTGCACCAGCTCGTAGGACTCGATGATGTCGCCTTCCTTGATGTCGGCATAGCCCAGCGTCATGCCGCACTCAAAGCCCTCGCGGACCTCGGTCACGTCGTCCTTCTCCCGGCGCAGCGAACTGATCGAGAGGTTTTCGCTGACCACGAGGTTGTCGCGCAACAGCCGGGCCTTGGCATTGCGGCGCACCACGCCGGAGGTGATCATGCAGCCGGCGATGTTGCCGACCTTGGACGACCGGAAGATCGCCCGGATCTCGGCGCGGCCCAGCTCTTTCTCCTCGTAGATCGGCTTGAGCATGCCGCGCAGAGCCTTCTCGATGTCGTCGATGGCCTGGTAGATCACCGAGTAGTAACGGATCTCGACGCCCTCGCGGTTGGCGAGCTCGGTCGCCTTGCCCTCGGCGCGCACGTTGAAACCGATGATCACCGCGTCCGACGCCGACGCCAGGTTGACGTTGGTCTCGGTGATGCCACCGACGCCGCGGTCGATGACGCGCAGCGCAACCTCGTCGTCGACGACGATGCCCATCAGGGCCTCTTCCAGCGCCTCGACGGTGCCCGCGTTGTCGCCCTTGAGGATCAGGTTCAGCTGGCTGGTCTCCTTCAGCGCCGAGTCCAGGTCCTCCAGGCTGATCCGCTTGCGGGAACGCGCGGCCAGGGCGTTGCGCTTGCGCGCGCTGCGCCGGTCGGCGATCTGGCGGGCGATGCGGTCCTCGTCGACGACGAGGAAGTTGTCGCCGGCGCCGGGCACCGAGGTGAAGCCGATGACCTGCACGGGCCGGGACGGCAGCGCCGCCTCGATGTCCTCGCCGTGTTCGTCGACCATCCGGCGCACGCGGCCGTAGGCGTCACCCGCGACCACCGAGTCGCCGACGCGCAGCGTGCCGCGTTGAATCAACACGGTGGCCACCGGGCCGCGACCGCGGTCCAGGTGCGCCTCGATCGCCACACCCTGGGCCTCCATGTCGGGGTTGGCCCGCAGGTCCAGGGCGGCGTCGGCGGTCAGCACGACCGCCTCCAGCAGCGCCTCGATGTTGGTGCCCTGCTTGGCGGAGATGTCGACGAACATGGTGTCGCCGCCGAAATCCTCTGCCACCAAACCGTATTCGGTGAGCTGGCCGCGGATCTTGGCCGGGTCGGCGCCCTCGACGTCGATCTTGTTGACCGCCACCACGATCGGCACGTCGGCGGCCTGCGCGTGGTTGATGGCCTCCACCGTCTGTGGCATGACACCGTCGTCGGCGGCCACCACCACGATCGCGATGTCGGTGGCCTTGGCGCCGCGGGCCCGCATGGCGGTGAATGCCTCGTGACCGGGGGTGTCGATGAAGGTGATCGGCCGCTCGGTGCCGTCGAGTTCGACGGTGACCTGGTAGGCGCCGATGTGCTGGGTGATGCCCCCGGCCTCACCCTCGCGGACGCTGGCGTTTCGGATCGTGTCCAGCAGCCGGGTCTTGCCGTGGTCGACGTGACCCATGACGGTCACCACCGGCGGACGGATCTGCAGGTCCTCCTCGCCGCCCTCGTCCTCGCCGTAGGACAGGTCGAAGGACTCCAGCAGCTCGCGGTCCTCGTCCTCGGGGCTGACGACCTGGACGTTGTAGTTCATCTCGCTGCCCAGCAGCTCGAGCGTCTCGTCGCCGACCGACTGGGTCGCCGTCACCATCTCGCCGAGGTTGAAAAGCGCCTGCACCAGCGATGCCGGATTGGCGTCGATCTTCTCGGCGAAGTCGCTCAACGACGCCCCGCGTGCCAGCCGGATCGTCTCGCCGTTGCCGTGCGGCAGACGAACGCCGCCGACAACGGGCGCCTGCATGTTCTCGTATTCGGCGCGTTTGGCCCGCTTGGACTTGCGGCCGCGCCGTGGCGCTCCGCCGGGACGGCCGAACGCGCCGGCGGCACCCCCGCGCTGACCGGGACGGCCACCGCCGCCACCGCCACCCGGGCGGCCGCGGAAACCGCCGCCACCGGCGCCGGGTGCGGCACCGACCCCGCCGCCAGCACCGCCGCGGTAATTACCGCCGCCGTCGGGGCGACCGCCGCCGGGGCGAGCACCGCCGGGCCGGGGCGCGCCGGTCCGAGGCGGACGCGGCCCACCGGCGGCACCGGCGGGCCGCGGGGGCATGTTGCCGGGCGAAGCGCCCGGGCGCGGCGCTCCCGGCCGGGGCGCGCCGGGGCGAGGTGCCGCCGGACGCGGAATGGGCCGGTCGACAGGCTGGGCCGACGAGAACGGGTTGTTGCCGACGCGCGGGGTACGCACGCCGGGCTTCGGCGCGGGCCCCGGACGCGGGCCCGGTGTCGCACCGGGGTGCGGCCCCGCCGCCTGGCCGGGTTGCTGGCCGGGGGCCGTGGGCGTGGACTTGGGCGCCGGGGCCGACGGACGGCCGGGCGCCGGCTGCGGGGTCGCGGCGGGCGGGGCCGGGGAAGCCTGGACTGCCGGCGCCGGTGCGGTCTCGGGACTCGTTGGCTTGGCGGGGGCCGCTCCGGCTTCCCCGTTGCCGACGGACTTGCTGATCGCCTTGTCGAGGGCCTGGTCGAGCGATTTGTCGGGGCCCTTGGCGGGAGCCCTGGTCGCGCTCTTTCCGGGGGCCGACTTCCCGCCGCCGAAGGACTCGCGTAGCCGCCGGGCTACCGGCGCCTCCACCGTCGACGACGCGGATTTGACGAATTCGCCCTGCTCGCTGAGCCGGGCGAGGACTTCCTTGCTGGTGACACCGAGTTCCTTGGCCAACTCGTGTACGCGGGCCTTACCTGCCACTACATCTCCTGTCTATGAGGCGCGACAGTCGTAGGCCGGCGCCTCGG